>QMRA01000009.1:0-12358 GCA_003649155.1 Thermoproteota archaeon
AATCGCTACTTCAGGAATGCTGACCGGCGGCCCAGCCCTAGAATACTTCAAGCTCATGGCGCCAGACGAGAAAAACTCCATAATATTCGTTTCATACCAAATTGCCGGGACACTTGGAAGAAGAGTGCTGAGCGGCGTGAAGGAAATTCCAATAGTGACAAGAGGCGGTAAAAGTGAAATAATCCAAGTGAAACTCCGAGTGCACTCAATTCAAGGCTTCTCAGGGCACAGCGATAGGCGCCAGCTACTCGGCTTTATGAAGAGAGTTACTCCAAGGCCAGAAAAAGTCATAGTATGCCATGGAGAAGAAGCTAAAGCAGTAAACCTAGCTGAAACCTTCCGACAGCTATTCAAAGTGAATGCCTATGCACCATACAACTTGGAGACAATTCGCCTAAAGTAGTGAAGTTCAACCATAAACTTTCTGGATAAGCTTCCACAGCTTATCTCCTACATAGTGGAGGTTCTTAACGACCTTACCCTTCTTCATGCACCTCAGCTCACCTGAAGAAGTTAGTGCAACGCCAATTGCAATTATCTTTCGGTACTTCTCATCAGCAATAGCAACTATATCACCCACCTCAAATTCCCCCTCCACTTGAACTACTCCTGGAGCCATCACGTCAGCTCCATTAGCAATGTGAGGGATAGCCCCCCGGTCAACAACGACTTTTGGGACGTCGTCCGAGCACACGTGCATAGCAGTAATTGCTGGTACGAGGGCGTCTTCATCGAGCTTTATGAGAACTGGGCGCCCATTCACCGAGTAGACTTCCTGTCCCCTATCTGTGATCATGCGCTCAACGTGCGCCTTCCTAGAGTTAATTGCCAGTGCACTGTAGAGCTTCGGGTAAAGCTCACTCAGCGTGCGCAGGACCTCTCTCGACTCCCTCCCCCTAAGAGGGTACCTGTGCTTAACCCTCAACTCCAGCATCACCCAAAACTTCCAGTTTACAGCTAGCAACCGTTACTTTTAAATTGTAGCGCTTATTTTTACCATGACAGCAGACACTGGTGATGCCAATGGCAGAGTCCACAACTATTGAAGTTCTCTCAAAAGCACTCGGAGGCCTAGTTCTAGTTAAACTCAAAGGTGGAAGGGCGCTGAGAGGAATCTTGAAGAGCTTCGACCAGCACCTCAACTTGGTATTAGAAGATGCTGAGGAAATTCTGGAAGGTCAAGAACCAAGGAAGTTGGGAACACTGATAATTAGAGGCGACAACGTCGTTTTAATATCGCCCTCCGAAATGTAGTTGGGGGAATATAGATGACTAAAGGAACACCGTCATTTGGCAAAAGAGGGAGACGTAAAACCCATATACGATGTAGACGCTGCGGCAGGCACTCATACCACTTGAGGAAGAAGTACTGCGCTGCATGCGGCTTCGGAAGGTCCAAGCGCATTAGAAGGTATTCGTGGGCCAATAAGAAGGTCAATAGAGTTAGGGTAAGGTAGAATATTCAAAGATGAAACTTAGTTGAAGTTGAGTTTCAACTAACAGCCACCTCATGATGGTTTTTAATTCAAGCTATTAGTCGGGGCGAACTAGAGAGCATACACTACAACATAGCTTCCCTCTGGTTTTAAATTGGTAGAATTTGATTGGTGGACCGGGCGGGATTTGAACCCGCGCCCTCCCGCATGCCAAGCGGGCGCTCTTCCAGTCTGAGCTACCGGCCCATCTTAAAATCGTGAATGGTTGAGATTTAAACTTTGCCTACGTTACTCTCAGTTACCTTATTATGTAGCTTGACATTTATTTCATTTCTCACTTTCAAATCACTGCTTGAGAAACTCGTTTAGAGCTTCTCTAATAGTTACTTCTCCCTTCACCTTGAATATGGAGACTTTGTGCTGCTCCAATATTGACGTAACTGTTGGCCCTATCTCCCGGGCTATTACAGCGTCTACTCCTTCGTCTATCAGCATCTTTGCCACTATTGGCCCAACTCCATGGGAGTACGAGAGCACGGGGTTTTCAACAACCTTAACTACTCCTATTTTGTTCCCTTCAACTTCGACTATGGTGAATGCCTTAGCTCTGCCAAAGACTTCTGAAACCTTATCCTCTAATCCTCCTACTTTAAGGGATGGAATAGCTACCTTCAACTTCTTAGACTTCTTCAATTAAAACCCCATTTTGTGCATATGCACATAATTATTTAAGGCTTTCTCACCTGCAATTGTTGGTAGTAGAGAATTGTTGTTGGAGCCCCGGGCGGGATTTGAACCCGCGACCAACGGCTCTCCTGCATTGTTACAAGGCCGCCGCTCTACCGCTGAGCTACCGGGGCTCTCCAGCAATATAGGTTAATTGGAGTTAAATTTATTTTTTAAGGTGAAGTACGCGGGGGAAAGTCCTTTAGCAATTATGTTTGCAATTCTCAGGGGTTCTGGGCTTCTCCCCCAAACTGTAATCTTCCTTAGAATTTCCTCTGCTTTGCCAATTGATATTCCAATGACCTCCACGTATAGTGGGTTTTCCTCCGGCTTTACTATAACTTCGTGTATTCCATTTGAAGCTTCAATAACTTTTTCAATAATTCTCCACCTCTCCTCCCAGTCGGAGAAGTGCTTTTGGAGGGCACTTAAAACTGCAATGTTGTTTGGCTTATCTTTGCTGGCAACTACTACTGGAACATTAAACTTCCTCCACAGCTCTACTGCATCTATAAGGTTGAAGCCTGCAAATGAAATGCCGCCTAAAAGTATGAGATCTAGTGGAAGGCATTTCCTCACGATTTTTGAGGCTTTCTCAGTGGCGTCAAGCCCGTCTACTTCGATGCTTTCACTTAGGACTTCAACTATTCTCATGTCGCTCAACTTAACTCCTACGAGGAGCGCTCGCCTCCCTCTTCTAGGGCGCTTTTCTGGCAGCTTTCCATCTTCAATTCCTAGAATATTCATTTCGGCTTGACCTGCCCAATTGCCTTGGCTAGGAATTCGTCGCTCAATAGTCCTTCCTTTAAGCTCTTCTCACTTATGCTCAACCTTATGACTTTAGTTCTCCCGTACCTCCCTTTACTCACTACTTTAGCATTAACTATTCCCAGCATGTCTAGCTCGTTGATTAAGTCGGTGACTCTCCTCTGAGTCAGCTCGTCTAGGCTTAATTTTTTACACATTTCACGGTACGTATTGTACAGCTCTCCAGTAGTCGCCTCCTTCTTACCTGCTGTGCTAAGTATGTGTAGAGCTAGTACAACTATTTTCGAGTGGAGAGGCAGCGTTTTAAGCACTTCAACAACTCTATCCCTCTCGATCTCCCTATGCGCTCGGCGCACATGCTCAACTCTAACTTTATCGCTTCCTTCTCGCTCAGCTATTTCTCCAGCAATTCTCAATAGGTCGAGCGCTCTCCTCGCATCTCCATGCTCCTTTGCAGCTAGTGCTGCACATAGCTTAATTACTCCTTCTTCAATAGCTCCTGGCTTGAAGGCGTCCCTTGCCCTCATCTTCAAGATGTCTTCAAGTTCTGGCGCAGTGTAGGGTGGGAATACCAGCTCTTCTTCACCTAAACTGCTCAGGACTCTCGCGCTCAGGTAGTCTGTGAACTTCAAGTCGTTTGTTATGCCTATAATGCATATTTTGGACTTCTTGAGCTCGGTGTGAACTCTAGTCAACTTGTAGAGTAGGTCGTCTCCACTCTTCTTTACCAGCGCGTCAATTTCGTCTAGGACTACAATTAGTATTCCTCCCTTCCTCTCTATGCCGTCAATAAATCTCTTGAATACCTCAGCTGTAGACAATCCCGTAAATGGAACTTGGACGTCAACTGCCTCACACAGCTTTGCGAGGACCCTATAGTTGGTGTCTTCATGCCTACAGTTGACATAAACGGTTGAAAGCTTCGTCTGAGGCCTCCTCCTATCCTCCAAAGCTTTCAGAACATGCCTAGTAACAGCGGTTTTTCCAGTTCCAGTCAAACCGTAAAGGAAAACATTTGAAGGCCTCTCACCTTGAAGAGCTGGAGCGAGAATCTTAGCTAAAGCGATGATTTGGTTCTCCCTGTGGGGCAGCTCGTCGGGAATGTAGTCAGGTCTTAAGAGCTCCCTATTCTTGAAAATCTTAGAGTAGAGGACTCTCGAAAATAGCTCGTCAAGGATTTTCGACAAGCTTTCACCAGCAGATAATTGCATTTGAAATATAGGTATATAACCCTTCCTGCAATTAAAAACTAATTCAGCTAAAGCGAATATATATTCTCAGTAATTGTATTATCGTGGTGGCGCCATGGCTTTTAGGAGAGGATATAGAGCTGAAATTGAGCTCGTCTCAATGCTCAAATCCAATGGATTCTACGCAGTTAGACTCCCAATAAGTGGAGGGCGAGGCTTCCCCTGCGATGTCCTGGCAGCCAAGGGAGATGATAGGAGGGCCTACCAAGTAAAGGAGACGAAGTACGACAGGGTATACTTAAGCAAAGATGAAGTTGAAATGCTCCTCAACTTCAGTAAAGCATTCAACTTAAAAGCCTACATAGCCGTAAAGTGGAAGGGCAGGAGGAAGAAGAAGTGGACTTTCATAGAAGTGAAAAATGCAGAGCCCCTCAAAATAAAGTATGAAGAGGCTTAAACCTCTCCAATCGCCTTCGTAATCTCCTCAATAATGCCCGTAATTTTCTCTTTAAGAGACCTGTCATCAGTCACCTTTTCATAAAGCCTTAAAGCCATAATAACAACTTCAACATCATCTTTCTTAAGAGGAATGAAAATTTTCGCTTCGGTCAATGCAAACCCCACCATACGGACAATGATTATCAATTATCAGGTTATGCCCACCACTCTGAGTTCAAATGCTCCTACTAATATTTATAATTTTACAAACGAAACACTAAAAATGCCAACGTAAAAGCTGATAGTCCTGGCATAGCACTCTAGAATTATTGAGTGAGGAGAAGAGTTAGGTGGCACATGAATTAGATTTAAACAGTATAGCCTCCTTCCAAGGTTCTCTGTCCACTTAAAACAACAGAACTGATGATGCCTTTCGAAAGAGAAACTCAGAAAAAGGCTAATGACTTGTGAATAAGACATCTTCAAAATTAGCCAGTAAGCAACTTTCCTCAATTTCTATCATCAATGTACAGGATAGGTTAGCTACTGCAGCAAAGTAGGAGTGCTTTGTGGTGCGGGGGGTGGGATTTGAACCCACGCAGCCCTACGGCACGGGATATCATATCTAACTTTCTGGGCCCCGCATGGGGGTTAGATCTTAAGTCCCGCGCCTTTGTCCTGACTCGGCCACCCCCGCGCTGTGCTATTTTAGTGTGGTTTGAGGGTATTAACTTTTCTTTAATTTATCGTTGACGTTTAATGAGTGGAATACCTTGTTGGTGTAAAGAGGCGAGTACCTGTTTGGCGGGCCCGGTGGGATTCGAACCCACGACCACTGGCTCCGAAGGCCAGCGCTCTATCCTGCTGAGCTACGGGCCCTATTCTCCACTGTTTGAGTGGATTGCTAGTGTTTAAAGTTTTCTTGGGTTTTAGATTTCTCCAATTGCTTCGTCTTCATCGAGTATTAGTCTCATGGTGTCTGGGTCTGGTGGCATTAGGTCTAGGAATTGCTCTGCTGCTCTTCTGGGGTCCCTGCTTCTTATTATGTATCGTCCTACGACTATTATGTCTGCTCCTTTCTCTAGGGCTTTCTTTGCTGTTTGCGGTGTAATTCCTCCTGCTACGCCAACTAGGCACTTGAACTTCTCCTTAATCTCCGTTATGTTGCCCCACTCTGTTTCCCACGGCTTACCTGCTTCTGCCGCTGCTCTTTCTGCATCTACGTTTCTGTGGAGTAGGACTATGTCGGGCTTGTAGTATAGGTCTTCTAGCCTCGCTACTGGGTCGTATACTTCCATCATGTCTAGGATGGAGTATATTCCGTGCTTTTGAGCTTCAAGTATGGCTTTCTCGATTGTGGCTTTTGAGGAGACGCCTAGGATGCAGACTGCATCGGCGGTTGAGTCTGCAGCTTCCTTTACTTCTATCCTCCCCACGTCCATCGTCTTTAGGTCTGCAATTATGAATGCCTCTGGCCTAACTTCCCTAATCTTCTCGATGACCTTGGTTCCGTGAGCTTTTATCAGTGGAGTTCCAGCTTCTAAGATTAGCCTCTCCCTATTGGGGAGCTGCTCCACTATTTTGAGGACGTAGTCCAGCTTATCTAGGTCTAATGCCACCTGCAGGTAGGGTGGATTCCACAGTCTTTGAACTCTGAATCCCATTATTGGGTGCACACCTCTATCCTTTTCTCTCAAAACCTTATCTACGCTTGGATAACCCTTCAAGGCTCTCCTTATGGCTAGCTTGGTTGCGCCGTAGTTGAACTGGTAGATTTTCCTGTAGTTTTTAGCGTTTGGGTGGACGAAGACTGAAGCTATGATAACCCAGTCCTCGCACTTCTCCTTAGGAATTATTCCTTCAGCAACTGCATCTGCAACTGCTCTGGCAACTGCAGTTTGAGCAGGCCCGAAAATCTTATTTGCATCTTCAAGATTCCTAATCGTCACCTTCGGAATGACGATCGTGCTAGGCTTAACTGCCAGGTTTGGGCGGATGACCGCTAAGAGGGGTGTGTGTCCAGCAGATAATTGTGAGAGTGCATTTGCGAAAGCTATTCCAGCAGGCCCCTTCTTACTGCCAATAATCAAGTCTACGTGTGCAACCTCATCTCCAGAGCCGATTAGTGCTTCTCCAACGTAAAATTCTTCCAAACTTGTAAACCCCCAACATCATTTAAGTAAAAACCCGTTAAATACTGTTTGCTAACTACTTGAGAAGTGATTAGAATGAAGGGTGGTCCCGCCGGCCGGATTTGAACCGGCGACCCCCCGGTTTCTACAGCTGACGCGCGCTCACTCAGGGCAATTCTGCCCAGTCACGCGCGCGCAAGTGCTACAGCCGGGTGCTCTACCACTAAGCTACGGCGGGAACTGTCGTCGTCCACTAAATTAGCTCTCAAGGGTTTAAATTTTACTCAACAATTAATGTATATTAGCCATTAACTGTTGGATGGTGCTCGAATGAGTAAGCAGTTAGACCCCTTCTTTCATGCTGAAGGCATAGCCGTCATTGGGGCTTCGAGAGAGCCTGGGAAGATAGGACACGAAATACTTAGAAGCCTAATCTCAAGCGGATTTAAAGGTAAAATTTACCCGGTGAATCCCAAGTATGATGAAGTCTTAGGGTTGAAGTGCTATAATAGCGTGCTTGAAATTCCAGGTAAAGTAGACTTGGCAGTGTTCGCAATACCTGCAAGGCTAGTTCCAAGAGTTGCTGATGAGTGCGGCCGTAAAGGCGTGAGGGCAATAGTAGTTGTCTCCGGAGGATTTAGGGAAGCTGGAGGCGAAGGGGAGAAGCTTCAAGAACAGCTCGTCTCAACAGCGGAGAAGTATGGAATGAGAATTATAGGTCCAAACTGCATTGGAATCTACAATCCATACACGGGCATAGACACCTTCTTCCAATCCCACGAGAGGATGATCAGACCCCCACCTGGAAGCATAGCCTTCCTAACTCAAAGTGGAACGTATGGGTGCACAGTCCTAGAGTGGCTGGCTCAAGAAGGCATAGGCGTCAGTAAATTCGTGAGCTACGGCAACATGGCAGACGTAGATGAGGCAGAGCTCATAAACTACCTAGCAGAAGACCCTCAGACAAGCCTAATAGCATTCTACATGGAAAGCGTGAAGAGTGGGAGGAGATTCATAGAAGCAGCAGCGAAGGCATCGTTGAAAAAGCCAATAATAGTATTAAAGGCAGGCAGGACAAGCGCAGGAGTAAAGGCAGCCCTATCCCACACAGGTAGAATTGCTGGACGATATGAAGTAGTAAAAGCTGCTCTTAGGAAAGCAAGAGTAATCCAAGTAGAAACCATCGAGGAGCTCTACGACACAATGAAAATACTCGCAATGGCTCCACCACCTAAAGGAGAGGGATTGGCAATGATAACTAATGGAGCAGGTCCATGCGTAATGGCGGCAGACGCAGCAGAGCAGTACGGCGTCAAACTAGCATCCTACACCAAGGAGACTGTGGAGAAGCTGAGGGAAAAGCTGCCACCATACGCACTAATAGGAAATCCAGTAGACTTGACGGGAAGTGCGACAACTAGAGACTACGTAAATGCAGCTGAAGCCCTACTAGAAGATCCAAACGTAAACATACTCGCACTATTCTTCGTATTTCAAGACACGCCGCTAGAAGACGAAGTAGTCGACGAGGTAGCCGCCCTCAAAAAGTATGGCAAGCCAATAGTAGCAATGGCAGCAGGAGGACCATACACTCAAGAGCAAGTCAAGAGATTGCAGAAAAATGGCATACCCACATACCCAACGCCAGAAAGGCTAATAAAAGCAGTAAAGCACTTCACAACATACTACTTGAAAATAAAACAAACAACAAAAATAAAATACAAATAGAAGCATAATAGACGCGAGAAACCATGAATACACAGGCTAAAGAAGTTCACTACAAGTTAAGCATAATACTACTATTATTCGGGGGATTCATACTTCTCTCCTCAAAAACACTCGAGTGGAAAACTTGGTTCCACTTCACATTCATTTTAGGCCTCTTATGCTTGATAGCGGGGCTGATAATTGGGATATTAAGCACATACCCATCAAGAGAAAAGCGCGCACAGCAGTTAAGCCAAGAAACCTCTCCTACACAACTCCCATAACTCGTGGGCACAGCTTAATCACAAATACTCTCACATAAAGTCACTTGAATTCTATTAATCAATGCATAACAGGTAGAATAACCTAGGTTGTAAGGTTGGCGGGCCCGGCGGGATTCGAACCCGCGACCAATGGGTTAAAAGCCCACCGCTCTTCCTGGCTGAGCTACGGGCCCTACACCTAACCATAAATCATCAAACACTTATATTTTTCACTTCAGCAGCCTTATAGCATTGCTAGCTTCACTACTGATGAGTTCCAATCAATCTAGTGCATTCAGCTTAGCAGTGAGTACTTATTGTTAGGCTAAAAATTTGAGAGGTAGGCTGAGGGAGTGCTATACCCCCTTACATTTTGTGGAGTGCGTCGAACGCTGACATTACTATTGGGTAGACTGTTGGAGCTGCAGTTAGTAGTGGGTGTGTTCCAAACTGCATTGTAGCTAGCTCTGAAGCTGTCATTCTATTTTGTATGGCTAATCCAATGATGTTGGTGATTTCACCTACGCTGACGCCGCCTGCAACTTCCCCTCCCATTATAATGCCATCCCTCGAGAACACCAGTTTAACTGTGAGCTTTGAAGCTCCTGGCAGAGCTCCTGGATGCCTATCGACTGTTTGGAACTTCCCTACTATTATGTCAAAGCCCTCTCTTCTCGCCATCTTCTCGGTTAAGCCTGCAGCTCCTAATGCCAAGTCCCTAATTGCTGTAGAGAATATCCCCACAACTTTAGTGATCCCCCTCGTCAACCGCGGCCCGTATAGGCTTGCAGCTGCAACTCTAGCTTCAGCAGTTGCTATAGATGCAAGCATGATTGGCACCGGCCTGCCAGTGAAGAAGCTGTACTTCTCGGCGCAGTCGCCGACAGCAAACACGTCCGGCTCACTAGTTCTCATGAAGTCGTCTACGACTACTCCTCCATAAGCGCCGATCTTCAATCCTGACTCCCTAGCTAAATCGGAGTTAGGCCTTGCGCCTACAGCTACAATTACTAGGTCTGCTGGAAGCTCTCTACCATCACTAAGCTCAACCGACTTGACGACTTCTTCACCCTTAATTCTAGTTACCCTAGCATTTGTAATGATGTTGACTCCTAAACTCCTAAGCTTCTTCTCAGCTATAGTGCAGAACTCCTCGTCGAACGTCAGCATCAAGCAGTGTGGAAGCAGCTCAACTATAGTCACGTTTTTATTTAGCTTGCTAAGCTCATCTGCAAGCTCAACGCCAATGAATCCTCCGCCAACAATCACTATATTCCTAGCTTTATTCACTGAGCTGAGGAGCCTATTGAGGTAGTTCACATCCTTCCTCATGAAGAATACGCCATCTAGGTCGACACCCTCAATTTTCGGAACAGCAGGCTTAGAGCCAGTTGCCAATACAAGCTTGTCAAAGCTGATTTCAACTCCTCTTGTAGTCTTGAGCTTCTTATCCTTCAACATCAGTGAAGCTACTTCGTCGATCACTATCTCGACGCCAGCATTGAGAAGCGGCGCGTCTGGAATGATGTTCTTCTCCACAGCTCTTAAAGTGCCGAAAATGTAGGGTATTCCGCATGGTATAGGTGCCTTACACACCTTCCTAATTAAGCACACCTTCTTGTCGGGGTACATCCTCTTAGCAGTTAAAGCAGTCACAAAGCCAGCAGGCCCACCACCAACGATCACTATATCATAAGTAGACAATCAAAGCCCTCCTTAAACGGATAAATACTCATTTTAAATGTTTTGCTATTTCTTATAAGAAATAAGAAAGTAAAATAGCTATGATGAGATATTAAGGAAACTTGACACTTAGCTCTCAACCAACCCTTAAACATTCGACCATAAGCTAGTTAATTGCAATCTTCCATGAGGCAATCGACTGATCATGAGTAGGTTAAAAATATAGGGAATTTAGGTAGGTAAAAGCTTCACAATTTTTTCTGCCTCACTTTTTTCAAGAGGTGAGGAGAATATCAAGCGAGTTGCAGATACCGTTCCTTTTACTCTCCCATCCTTCTCGTACATATACCTAGTTTGGGTTGTTTCAGCATTAATTATGCCTTGCATACAAGTGTCGCAATACCAGACGCTTACCTCACTGTAATTAATGTCTTCACGTGCAGCTGAGGGAAAGCTGACTATGTCTTCAAACCTTCTAGATTTGAGAACTTTCATTAAGTCGCCTTCAAAGTGTATTGGAACCTTCTTTAATGTGCTTTTCTTCATGTACTTTCCACATGCCTCACAAAATGGTGTTTTCTTTATAGCTTCACCTAAATTCTTTATTTCTGTCTTTACTCCCCATAAGCTCAAGGCCATGTTTACTATTAGATACCACCACTCCACTTTTATGACGCTTGACAGTAGATAGTAGCTAAATAGGACGTAAACCAAGTAGCCTATTATCGCAGATACATATCCGATTCTCCTCACAGCTTTTAAACTCCTACTTTTCACCCTTAAAGCGACTTTGTCTAATACTTTTGAAATAGTGTAGCCTAGAAGCATGCCGGCAAAATAGGGTGAAGCAAAGAAGAGTATGAAAGCGCCGAGACCTAATTTCCACCCTCCCTCTTGGAAGAATAATGAAAACAAGTAGAAGACAAGCACTAGAAGGATTAGTGTGATGATGGAAGATGCAAGTCCACTGCAAAATCCTGCTAGCATTCCTGACAGGAGCATCCACACATTGCCTGAAAAACTCCCTTTACCACTTGGCTCATATGCAATTTCCACGGTGGGGAAAGCAAAGTTGAAGGGTCCAGCTCCCTCTATGCCTGCCTCGAAATAATATCCGCAGCTTGGGCAGAATTCTTCGCCTGGATTGACTTTAGCTTTACACATTGGGCACTCTAGAAGCTCTTTTAATTCTTTCTCTTTCTCCATTTTTGCTCCGCAGTTTGGACAGTAGGTGTAGTCTAGTTGAACTTTAGCTCCACAGTAACTACACGTCTTTAGGGCTGGCTTAGGTGCGAGAGTTTCAATAGAGGCTTGTTCTTTCACAGTTCCCTCGTAATCCCCTTTACTTACCTCTTCCATGGAGTGTTGGGCTTCCTCTTCCTCAACTTTATGTTGTGGAGTTGACGTAGATGGTGGGGATGGTTTTCCAGTTAGCTTCCTCTTGATGACTTCTACGAATTTAATGGTAATGTAGCAGGTGCTGAACCAGAATAGGCTGGAAATGACTGCCATGCCGATCATCGAGTAGAAGTTGTATTGGCTTGCCGTGTAAAGGTAAGTCGAAGCAGCGTCAGTAGAATAGAATGAGAGTGCATAGAGCGTGAATAGCACTCCATAAGTTGAAGCGAGAAATGCTAGAAATCTCCATGAGAGGAGTGCTGCAATAATTAGGAGAATAGTGGATGCTATGGTAAAGTAGGAGATTTGATGTTCAATACTGTTGGGGCTGACGTTAACTGGTATGACTACGTAATTGCCTAAGTGGAGTAGGATTGGTAAGACAATTAGAGCTAAAGTGGCGAGACCAAGGAAGACTCTAATATTCCTCATCTTCCTCCTGAGCACCAAGCTTGCTGGGCAGAGGGCTAATAGGATAACTCCAAGTGGAAGAGCAAACTGAAGTAGCCGGGAAAACCGCTGAATGAATGCTGAGGTTGGAGGGAAACTTTCAACATTAGTGTCAACTAGCTCGCAAGTTATCCTGTAACCATAAATTGAACCTGGCTCTTCAATGT
>QMRA01000010.1:0-11954 GCA_003649155.1 Thermoproteota archaeon
CCTATACGCTTTTGATATTGTCATGGTGATATTGCTTGGCCGCTTCTTAACAAAGAATCTTCCAGGTGAACCTGTTGGTTTAATCATGGAGATGCCCGACTATAGAGCTCCTATGCTTAGAACTGTAATCATGAAGACTTGGGTGAGAACTAAAGATTTCATTTACGTCGCGCTACCACTAATCGTTATTGGCAGCGTCTTCTTGGAATTCTTTAAGGTTACAGGTTTCATTTGGACGTTTGCTTCCTTTGCAAGTCCTATTATTTCTGGGCTTTTAGGCTTGCCCGCTGAAAGTGCCATTCCGCTAATTTTTGGGATTTTGAGGAAGGAGTTGACGCTAATCATGCTTATAGAAGTTTTTGGTACTGAAAATTTAGGCAGCGTTTTGAGTGGCAGTCAAATGATAGTGTTTTCGCTGGTGTCAATGATTTATGTTCCGTGCATTGCTACGATTGCTGCTTTAGTTAAAGAATTTGGGTGGAAGAGGGCTTTAATTATTTCAGCTGTTAGTGTTGGTTTGGCGTTATTGATCGGTGGAGTTGCAAACATCTTCTTGCACGTTGCAGGATTTTAGTTCACTAGATAAAACTTTTAAAGTTTTATTGGCTCATGTTTGATGAGATGGTTAGAGTAGTGTCTATTTCACCGACTACATTTAGTTTATCCGTAATACTTGAAGCTGCAGATGTAGTTCTCAGTGGAGGCTTGGTTGTATATCCTACAGACACTGTTTATGGTTTAGGTGCTAATCCACTTGACGTCAAGGCGGTTAAGAAGGCTCTTCTCGCCAAGAAGAGAGTTGGAAAGCCTATGCCAGTTTTAGTTTCTAGTATTAAGGCGGCTGAAATTCTGGTTTACGTTAACAGCCTAGCTTTAAAGTTAATGCAGTTTTTTTGGCCTGGCCCTCTTACAATCGTTTTGCCCAAGAAGCCTTATGTTCCGAATGAGGTTACTGCAGGAATGTTTTCATTGGGTGTGAGGATGCCTAATCACTTGGTGGCAATTAAACTTGCTGATTTTTGCGGCGGCTTCATACTGGGTACAAGCGCGAATGTTTCTGGGCGTAAATCGCCTAAAACTGCTGGTGAAGCTTTGAGGCAGCTTGGGGATGCAGTTGATTTAATTATTGATGCTGGTAGGTGCCCGATCGGAGTTCCATCCACTGTTATTGACTTGACGGGAAGTACTCCAATTATAGTGAGAGAAGGTGCAGTTAGGGCTGAGGAAATTGAGAATGTTATTGGAGTTAAAGTGGTAAAAAAGAGGGGTTAATTTAGAGTGCTATTCTTACTCCTTCAAATTTGATTGATGGAGCGACTAGGAATCCTTTCTGAACTACGTCATCTCCTTGAGCTGCGTATTTCATTAACAATTCTTGGAATGTTCCTGCGATCATGCATCCTTTGATCTGCCCAATTATTTCGCCATTTTGTATGACGTATGCGGGGTTAGCTAAAACTGAGAATGCGCCTGTTGCGATATTTGTGCTGTGAGCTCCCATGACTCCTCTAACCAGTAGGCCTTCCTTTACATCTCCAATTAATTCATCTTTTTTCACTACTTCTCCACTTATGATGTGATTTCTAGGTGCAACTGTAACTGCACTTCTAAATTGTCTGCTTGCATTACCTGTACTTTCTCTATTATCCTTAAATGCAGTGTAGCTGTCGTACAAGTAGCTTTTTAGTACTCCCTTTTCGATTATTATGTTTCTCTGTGAAGGTACTCCTTCTCCATCGACTGGAGTTGTCATTAATCCTTTTGTTAATGTTCCGTCATCTATTATTGTGAGCTTTTCTGAGGCTACTTGGCTTCCAAGCTTTCCAGTTAGGTAGGACTTTCCTTCTTGGACGTTGTAGGCGTTTACTGCCTTTATGAATGCATAGTTTATTAGTCCTACAAGTGCTTCTGGCTGGAATATGATCGTTTTTTCTCCTGCTTCTATTTTCGCCTTATTTAATCCTATCTTGGCGTACTTTATTGCCTCTTCTGCACACTTTTCAATGTCTACTTCTTTTAGCGCTCTACTTTCTTCGGATTTTCCTCCTAGGCTTCGCAATCCTTCCTTTTCACCTATGATGTAGACTCCAGTGCTTGTCATGCTTTCTTTAAAGCTAACTTCTACTCCAAGGCTGTTTGCAATTGCTCTTTCAGCCCATGCGAATGAGTATCCTGAAATTACTGTGTTGAAGTTTGGGTTTGCTTCCATTGCTTGGCTTAGCACTTGCCTGACTTGCTCGAATGCTTCATCGACTGGCGGTGTGATTATTGATTCATCAAATATTCCTTCGACTTTTGCTGGTGGCTTGACTGATGGTAGGGATTTGAAGTCTGGGTCTGGCTCTTTTACTTTAGCCAATTTTATTGCTGTTTTTATGGCTTCAATGATGCTATCTTCCTCTAGTATTGTGGTGTAGGCGTATGCTACGCTCTTCCCAACAGCTACTCTTACGCCTAATCCTTCAATTTTTTCGCTCGTAGCTCTTCTATCTCTTATTCCTCCTATTTTGTCGTTGGTTGCTTGTATTGAGTTTTCATATGTTTTTGATGCATATGCGTCTGCTTGGTCTGCTCCAAGCTTTAGTGCTTTTTCAACTGCAAATTTTACGGCTTCAATTAGCTCCATTACGCTCTACCTCCTACAATTATGTTTTCGATTCTCATGTGGGGTCCTCCGCATGTGTTTCTCATTATTTGTCCTGCTTTGCCGCAGAAGCTTGGGTATATGTCGAAGTCTTTTGCTACTCCAGTTACGTTTTTCAGTGTTTCTAGGATGAAGCCGCTCATGCTGAAGTCTCTTAGCTGCTCTGTTAACTCGCCGTTTCTTATTAGGTAGGCTTCCTGTGCGCCGAACTGGAATACTCCTTCAGCTGGGCTTACTTGCCCTCCTCTACCTCCTTTTGCGTATATTCCGTACTTTATGTCTTCAATTAGCTCCTCGAAGGTCATGTCTCCAGGCTGGAAGAATGTGTTTGTCATTCTTACGATTGGTGGGTGCCTGTAGTCTTGTGCTCTGGCATTTCCAGTTAGTGGGAGGTTCATTTTACCTGCTGTTTCCCTATTGGTTAGGTATCCCTTTAGTACTCCATTTTGAATGAGAACTTTTCTTTGAGCTCTAACTCCTTCGTCGTCGTAGAAGTCGCTTCCAAATCTTCCCATTACTGTCGCGTCGTCTATTAATGTAACGTACTTTGATCCTACTGTTTTTCCAAGCTTCCCCCTTAACACGCTTATGCCTCTTAGTACGCTGTCTGCCTCTGATGCGTGTCCAATTGCTTCGTGAGCTAGTAATCCTGCTAGCACTCCGTCAATGACTACTGTGAATTTTCCTCCCGGTGCTGGCTTTGCTTTGAGTAACTTCAACGCTTTTTCTGCTGCTCTCTTACTTCTCCCTTGAACATCCATTTTTTCTGTGACTTCGAATCCTCCTAGCATTGCGAATCTGTCTCTATACGACTGGATTAGGCCTGCTTCGCTAGCATATGCCCAGATGCCGAAGAAGACCCATGAATTTTTAATTTCAAGCTCAGTTCCATCACTTGTGCAAATCAATTTCTCTTCGGCGTAATCCCAGTAGTTTGACGTTGCTTTTATAGAGGGGGCAACCCCTCTCGCTGACTTGTCGGCTTCAAGTAGAACCTTAATCTTTTCGTCTATTGGGACTTCTTCGAGAGGCTCTTTAACTGGTACTTCTACTTCATCCACGACTACTGTGGCTGGTGCTAGTGTTACTAATTCCGTATCTGTGCTCGCTTGCCTAGCCATTTTTACTGCGATTTTCAGAGCTGACCTCAAACCTTCCTTGCTTATGTCATTGGTTGTTGAGAAGCCCCATCCACCCTTAAAGAGTGCTCTAATTGCAATTCCCCTTTCAATTCCTGGGGTTGCTGAAATTACCTTTCCATCTCTAACTTCAATTTCAGTGCTGTAGAACTTTTGATATCTAACTTCGACGTAATCTGCGCCTTCTGTTAAACCTTCATCTACGATCCACTTCAATAAGTCTTTCAATGTTAATCCCCAATCACTTAAATTGAATCATAGATTAATAGACTTTGTGAAGTTCGTTTTTACTCTATTGGTCCAAATATATCTTCTAATCTTGTAGGTGCCTCAGTTATTTCGGAAATTACTTCTGGTATGACTATTGTTTCTCCTGGCATGTCGGCTCTAAGTCCATAGTATTTGCCTCTAGTGATTCTGGCTATTTCCATTAGGAGTGCAGTTGGAGTGTAGCTGTAAGCTGTCCTATAGGCTCCGTGGTATATCTTCTTGTATATTTCGTCAGGCCTGTGGTCTGTGTTTATGATGATGGTTCTAATTTTATCTTTAGCTATTCTTCTAGCTACATCTATGACGTCTGCCTGTGCTGGATTTAGGAATTTTCTTCTGAGTTCTGGTGATAATGGTTTATCTAGTGGCACGTTAGCTATCCCGTCTGAAATTATTACTAAAACTGGTATGATTTCCTTATTTCTCAGCTTTTCGAGCTTTAGTACTTCGTATGCTTTCAGCATTCCAGCTGCAAGTGGTGTGAAGTCGCTTGCGCCTACCTCTAAGAGCTTTTTCACTACTGCTCTCAAGTTTGTAGTTGGCTGTTGTACTACCTTGGCGCTTGTGCCTTTGAAGACGACTAGTCCAACTCTATCTCTATGCCTATAGGCTCCTTTGTGTAGTCCTCGAATAGCGTTTTTCACGTTTTCTAGCGAGGTTATCATTGACTCGCTCATGTCTAGAAGTATAACTATGCATAGTGGTGCTCTATACTCTCTAACTTTAACTCTCAAGTCACTTATGTCGATTTTAATTGCTAGTTCTGATGGTTTTCTGAGCTTCTGGTATGGTGCTGCTGCTCTGAGTGTTGGAGCCAGAGCTATATCCCACGGCTTCTCTCTTGGCATTGCGTGCTTCACGTATTTTCCTTTTTTAAGCCATATTCCTCTAACAACTTCGGCTCTATCCCTCTTCCCTCTCATGTGCTCTGGCGTCAGAGATATCTTGAATGTGCTTTGCGGTTGAGCCATTAAGTCAAACATGCTTTCAGCTATTTTTCGCCCTTTCTCTATTGCTGAGGTATATGCTTTCAGTATTTTTGCTCCAAATAATGATATGAACTGCCAAACGCGTTTTCCGAAGATCTGCTTTTTAGGCGGTCCTTCAACTATGTGTTCTTTTATTAGGAGTCTATGAGCTTTTATCTTACTATACTCTCTTACTGGTGGTTCTCTAATTTCAATGTAAGGTATTTTTCCTCTCCTTATATTCGATAGTCCTTGAAGTAATGTGAATATTAATAGAGCTATGGCAGACCAGAGGAGTAGGTCTTTCTGCATTATTCTTACCGTTTCTTCCCAAGGAAGTTCCATAATTCCGGAAATTACTATTGAGCCAGCTGCGAATGCAAAGTAAAATAGCAAGTAGTATAGCCCAAATATGATTAATATGCTCAGTAATCTGGGAAGGATTACTTCTTTCTTAGGTTTGCGGGGTAGTCGTGATGGTAATGAGGGTAGTTTTCCAGACTCACTTACTTCAACCTTGATCTGCTTAATTTCTTCCTCTTCTTCCTCTTTCTCCTTTTTCGTAATTGTCGTTAGAAGTTCTTCTTCAATTTCTTCGGGTGATAGTGGTTCTTCCAGTCCTCCTCTCCTGCTTCTATGTGCGAGGGCTAGCTCTGATGCTTGGATTACATCGTTAAGGCTTACTTGCGTTCTGCCATTTAGTGCTGCTATAGCTCTTGCAGTTTTAATTATTGCAATTTCAGGTCTATGTCCATCAACTTTTAGCTTGACGCAGAACTCTGCTATCATTTCTTCGAGTTCTTCTGGAACTTTGACTTGAGGTAGGAGTTTCCTTGCTCTCAAAATACTCTCCTTAACTTCATTTTGCTTGTCTTTCCATTTTGATATGAAGTTTTCCGGGTCTTCTTCGAATTCGAGATTTCTAATCATGATCTCCATTCGGTCTTTTGGGTTGCTGATTTCTTCAACTTTCACGCATAGAGGAAATCTATCTAGTATTTGGGGTCTTAGCCATCCTTCTTCGATATTCATTGTTCCAATAAGGATGAACTTGCACGGGTGAGCGAAATTTATTCCCTCTCTTTCGATGTGATTCCAGCCGCTTGATGCTGCGTCTAGTATTGAGTCTGAAATGTTGTCTGGTAGTAGGTTTACTTCGTCAATGTACAGTATGCCTCTATTTGCCTCACCTAACAACCCAGGCTGTAGAGCTTTAATACCTTCTCTGATGGCTTTTTCAAAGTCGACTGTTCCGAGAACTCTATCTTCTGTTGCACTTAGTGGGAGCTCCACAAATGGCATTTTGCTCCTCTTTGTTGGGAGTTTGCCGCGAAGCTCGTACCTTGCCCTACAGTTATCGCACATTAATTTAGGGTCGTGTGGGTCACAGTTGAATGGGCAGTCAGCTACAATTTCAATTTCGGGTAATAAGTCAACGATTGCTCTTACTGCTGTTGATTTCCCTGACCCTTTCGGGCCTACTACGAGTAATCCACCTATTGTTGGGTCTACTAGGTTGGCAAGTAGTGCTAACTTAAGCTTTTTCTGCCCAACTATAGCTGAAAATGGATAGACTGGTCTTCTTTTCTCCATTATACTGTACCATTTTATTTTTCTCGGTTCGAATTAATAAATGATGTTGAATCATTTACCTTAAATAGCGTTTAGTAGACAGTATGTTCGGTGGTTCGATTGAGAGTGGGTCTTATATCAGATACTCATGATAATCAAGATGCAGTTGAATCAGCAGTAAAATTATTTAATGAGCATGGCGTTGATGTAGTTCTACATGCTGGGGACTGGTGTGCTCCCTTTACGTTGGTTAGATTAGCCAAAGTTAAGTGTAAAGTTTATGGCGTTTTTGGGAATGTCGACGGTGAAAGAGATTTCATGAAAATAAAGGCTTCACAAGTAGGGGTGGAGTTACTCGGCGACTTCGGAGAATTGGACTTTCAAGGAGTTAAGTTAGCGCTTATTCACGGTAAGCATGAGCGCATAGTTGAAGCGCTTGCTCGGTCTGGAATGTTTAAGGTTGTAGTTAGGGGTCATACTCATAAAGCTGGTGTAGTGAAGATGGGTGATTGCTTAATAGTGAATCCAGGTGAAGCATGCGGCTACTTGACTGGAAAGCGTACAGTTGCTATACTGGACTTAGAAACCTTAGACGTATCTTTCCTCGAGCTACCTTAAACGCGCGTAAAATAGCATTACAATGATTCACAGGTTGTTATCATGCTGTCCGAAAATCCAACTTTGATCGACATGCACGTGCACAGCAGTTGC
Organism: Thermoproteota archaeon; assembly: GCA_003649155.1. GTDB lineage: Archaea > Thermoproteota > Methanomethylicia > Culexarchaeales > Culexmicrobiaceae > Culexmicrobium. Next base: position 7,305 of record QMRA01000010.1, read on the forward strand.
TCAGACGGTCTTCATCACCCAATTCAGCTGGTAAAATACGCGAAGAGGAAAGGGTTAAGTGGAATTGCGATTGTAGATCATGTGCCTAAAAATTGGAGTGGACATGTAATTATTAAAAGATTTAGGCTCTATGAAGAAGCTTCACTTAAAGCCGACTTTCTAGTACTCCCTGGAATAGAGTTATGTCTGAGTGAAGGGCATGTCTTAGCTATTTTTCCAAGTTTTGATTTGGACTTAACTTTCAGTAGTGACGTTGGTGATTTGCCTTCTCTCTCCGAATATGTTAGATCTGTTGGTGGAATTGTCATTGCAGCACATGTATATAGGCGTTCAGGCTTAGGATTGAGTGCATTTAAGTATGCTAATTATCTTGATGCTTTAGAGTATTATCCTCCACCCGCCTTAGATTATCTGAAAGATTTGAATTTGCCACGTACTGCTGGCTCTGATTCTCATACTGCTTTAACTCTTGGCTTCGCTGCCACAGCCTTTGGAGAGGATGTTTCCTCGCCTATGGAGGCTTTGGAGCTTATTAGGCGTGGATTAGTTAAGCCTATATGTAGGCGCTCATTCTATTTGAGGAAGCTCTTAGATTTTACTCGATTATTAGATTTAAGACTAGTTTTGAGACTCCTTACTTCGTGATGTATTCTTTAACTTTTGCAAATGCATCTGGAATTTTCTCAATAACATCGCTGGCAAGTATGTGGTACCCCTTTTCATTTACAGCTAAGTCTCCTGCTAAACCATTTATGAATGCTGCTGCGGTGGCTGCTCTCATGGGGGTGGTGTTCCAAGCTAGGAATGCTGCTGTTAATCCAGCTAATACGTCTCCAGTTCCTCCCACCGTCATTCCGGGGTTGCCTGTCCTGTTCACTTTAACTTTAACTCCATTTGAAATTATGTCGTAGTGAGCTTTCAGCAAAATTGTAGTTTTGAGTTTTTCTGCTTCTCTTCTAACGATGTCGATTCGATTTTTCCATCCTCCTTTATCCTCTGGGGGGAGTTGGATTTGGGTGAGCGTCTTGAATTCTCCAACATGTGGTGTTATTACTCCCTTTAGATTATGGAGGGAGTCGATTTTGGTTGCGCAGGCTTTTATTGCATCAGCATCCACAACTACGGGTATGTTCAGCTTCTTAAATTCCTCTAATATTTTGTGAACTGCATCTTCGACTTGCTCGTTGATACTCAGTCCTGGGCCAATTATTAAGGCGTTTGCCCTCTTGCCTTCTTTTAAGGCCAGCTCAACTCCACTACTATTCAAGTAATCTCCCTCGTACTCTCTGACTATGAGGTTTGGTGAGTAGCTTCTAATGGAGGTGGAGATTGCTTTTGGCGCGATTATTATTGATAAGTCGGCTCCAGCTCTTAGTGCTGCTAGTCCTGCCAATGCGGGTGCGCCTGAGTAGTCCTTGCTTCCTCCAATAATGACTATTCTTCCAAAATCTCCTTTATGCGCGGTTGGCTTCCTCTCTTTTAGTGCGATCAATACGTCTCCTGGACCTGCAAATAATTCAGCTTCAGGTGGAATACCGATATTGGCTACCCTCAACTCTCCAACATACTTTCTCGATTTTTCGCTGAGCAATCCAATTTTTGGCTTGTGGTGCGTAACTGTCAAGTGGGCTTCAACAGCTACTCCAAGTACTTCTCCAGTATTTGGATGAATCCCAGTTGGAAGATCTATAGCAACCGTGAATGCTCCAGTTTTTCTCGCTTCATTTATCAGCTTAACTATGTTGGAGATTGGAGGTCTTAATTCGCCCTTGACTCCAGTTCCCAGTAATGCATCAACAACTAAATTCGCATTTTTTAGTACTTCCTCTAACAAGTGAAGTTTTGAAGAATCTTTAATTACAATTATCTTTACCGAGCTTTCCATTTCTTTCAAGATGCTCCAATTCTTCCTAGCTTCGGCACTGCGAATTTTTAAGGGGTCGCCAATTAGCACTACAGTGACATCAGCTCCCAAAATTGCCAAATGCCTAGCAGTTACAAATCCATCTCCACCTTTATTGCCTAGGTGGGAGACCACAACTACTTTCTTATTCTTAACTTCCATCTTCTCTCTAATCGCCCTAGCAACTTCTGCACCTGCATTCTCCATAAGCACAAGTCTAGAAGCGCCTAAATACTCTGAGTTAACGTCTATTGCAGTCATCTCCTCAACGGTAACAGCTTGGCTGTACATGACAATCACGTTAATTAGATTAGTATACGTTTCAAACTTTAAAATTAAACTTACTCATGGGTAGATAGTGCGGCTCTGGCCTTCGAATAGAGCTCTTTTCTCGCTTGTCTAGCGATCATCTTTCCGATGATCTCGTGGTAGCACTTGACGCATATTGGCTTCAACTCGCCGCGTGCATTTAGAATATTATAGAATGGCACTAGCATCCCTCTAGAAATAACTAAGTCGCTCCTTGTAAGCCTCTTACCGCAAATAGTGCACTTGTACTTACGCTGTCTGCTGGTCTTCTTCAAAAAATTCACCATTAAAATTATTATACTTAAACATTAATAAGTAATTTTTTAAATAAACAATTAAAAATTAAGTCGTATTTGATGGTGAACCCGCAGAAGGTGTTAATTAAAATTTGTCATACTCTTTAAATTTCTGCTTCAAGACTAGGTCATTATTTAACTTTATTTTGCAATATCAATGTAAACCTACGTTTTCTGCGCACAAATGGACATTAGATATATAGTTTAGAGGTAAATATTGTATCAGCCTTGAATTTGATGGCTAAACTTGCATGTGGAATTCTTAAGCTAACATTAGATTGCAGTAGGGTTACTGATGATGAGATTGCGGAAGCTATTATGCTTCCAGTGGTTAGAGTTAGAGAGTTGCTCCGAGAATTGGCTAGTGAAAATCTTGTAAATTTAGAGTTGGAAAATGATGTGCTTTTATGCTATCCAACTAGTAGGTTAAAGCTAGCCTTATACGCTATTAAGCAGGGTGCAGATGTTCAGTCGGTTTCTTTAGGATTAAATTGGAGGGAATTTGAGGAAATATGTGCTCAAGCTTTCCAATTTTACGGTTATGAAGTTTATAGAAACTTTAGATTTACAAGTGGGAAACATAGGTATGAAATAGATGTTATTGGCGTTAGAGCACCATTAATCATATGCGTTGACTGTAAGAGGTGGTCTTCTGGGAGATTTTCGGCTTTAAGGAAGAGTGCATTGCAACATTTTGAGAAAGTTGAAGCTTTATCTGAGAATAAAAGTGCGCTGTACAGATTAGGAGTGAATGGTTGGTCTAAGGCAGTTCTCATCGCAGCTATTCTATCCATTTATGAGGATAAAGTCAAAATTTATGAAGGAATACCTATCGTTCCAGTCTTCAAGTTCAATAGTTTTCTAAACGAGCTACAATTAGGGCTTTGTGATCTTAAGAAAATTGAAATTAAGATGACTTCAAACTAAGTATTGGCTATAAGTATTTGTGAAATAATTGGTGATGACTTTGCCCGAAAAATTTGAAGAGCTATGCAGTTTATGTGAAAAGCTTTCTCAAATTTCAAGCAGGATTTCCAAAATCGATCTCGTAGCAAGCTTTCTCAGGAAATTAAATCCAAATGAAATTGCGCCAGCTGTTAGGATGATTATCGGCGAAGTTTTTCCATCTTGGGATCAGAGAGAATTTGAAGTTAGTGGGTCCACGTTATTTAAAGTTCTCCAAGACTTAACTGGAATAACGCCAATGGAGTACCTCAAGTATTTTGATGAAACTGGAGATGTAGGTTCCTGCTTTAAGCTGATTTTCGAAGTTAAGAGGAAGCCTGTCCAAAAGCTTCTCTTAGAGAGGCCATTAACAATTATGGAAGTTTACAGATTACTCGAGGAAATAGCAAAAACTTCTGGCGCAGGATCGAGAAGGAAGAAGGAGAGAATTCTCGAATCATTGCTTAGTCGTGCTTCGCCGCTAGAGGCTAAGTATATTGTCAAGTTGATAATTGGTGAGAGGAGACATGGCTTCGGCGAAGGATTAATGGAGCAGGCAATAGCAAAGGCCTTTAATGTTCCAGAAGATCTGGTTCGGCGAGCTAACATGCTCATAAGCGATATAGGCCATGTAGCTCAAAGAGCTAGAGAGTCGGGAGTGAATGGAATTAAGGCAATTGACATCACCCTATTTCACCCTATCAAGCCAATGCTAGCTGAAGATGCTGAGAGTGTAGAGGACGCACTTCTCGAATTTGGAGGAGTAGCTGCATTTGAAGTAAAACCTGATGGAGCAAGAGTCCAAATACATAGTGATGGAGTAAAAGTGGAAATTTTCAGCAGGCGGCTAACCAACGTGACAAAATCTCTGCCAGAAGTGGTTGATTGGATAAAAAGCAAAGTTTCAGCTAAAAAGCTTGTAGTTGAAGGTGAAGTTATAGCTATTGGGAAAGACGGCAAACCACTACCTTTCCAGTACGTGATGAGGAGATTTAGGCGGGTTAGAGAGATTGAAGAAGTGATGGCGAAAATACCTGTAAAGTTATACCTCTTCGACATACTCTACGTAGATGGGAAAAATCTAGTGGATGAGCCCTACTGCGTAAGGAGAGCTAAGTTAGAAGAAATAGCTGATCCTCAACTACTTATTCCGCAAACAGTTACTAAGGAGGTTGAGGTTGCGAGGAAGTTCTTTGA
>QMRA01000011.1:0-11658 GCA_003649155.1 Thermoproteota archaeon
AGATTACCTTGGTTATTACTGCTAAGGTTCCTTCACTTCCAATTATCAAGTTCATCAAGTCGTATCCCATGTTGTTTTTCTGAAGCTTCCCGCCGAGATTCAGTATTTCACCTGTAGGTAATACGACTTCCAATCCTCTCACGTAGTTCCTCATTACTCCATATTTTACTGCTCTTGCTCCTCCAGCATTTGTTGCTACTAGTCCGCCTACATGTGCACTTTCATCTCCTGGGTGTAGTGGGAAGAATAGGTCTGCTTCTTCTGCTGCCTTTATCAGCTTTTCGAGGGTTACTCCTGCCTCTGCAATTGCCATTAAATTGTCCTTGTCTATCTCTATTTTATCCATTCGCTCTAGTGATAGGATTATGCCGTCTCTGGTTGGTATTGCTCCTCCAGCGAGGCCTGTTCCGCCGCCCCTTGGGTAGACTGGGATTTTATTTTCATTAGCGAACTTCAATATTTCAGAGACTTCCTTAGTGTTTGCAGGTTTTACCAAGACTAGCTTGACCGCGGGTTTAGGCCTAATAATGCTGGGAGTCTCATCAACGAGGTAGTTCTCAATTTTCTCTCTATCAGTAATCACATTTTCCTTACCTACAATTCTCTCTAGAGCTTCTATCAAGGCTCATTGCACCTAGAATTAACTAAATTTTAGATTTTCTTAAACTGTTTTGCCCAAAATGGTTCAGTATCTGTTGTCTCGTTGAGTTTGAAGTTTATCTTGACTTTACTTTTCCTCAACTTTACGATTGCTGTATTGAATGACTGTTGGCTTTTCTCCTAGATATTCTGCTGCTGTCAGTATTTTGATTCCAGCTTTCTCTCCCTTCATCCACACTTCTTGGGTTCTTTCCATGTATTTTGGCTCTCTTGGCAGGTGGTGGTCATATATTACTAGTTTGAGCCTATCTGAACTTTCAATTATCCTAATGGCGTTTTCTACTGCTCTCTTGAAGTTGGTTACGTTCATGGTGTATCCTAGTATGTATGTTGGCGGCCCGTCTAAGAATAGTATGTCTGGGTTTTCCTTGACTATTAGATCTGCGTAGTCTTCGATTATTGGGCCGTTGACGTCAGATGTGTGCATCACCTTAGTGTCCTTGTATTCTATGATCACTCCGTAAACCCATCCGAGCTTTGAGTACTCAATTCCAAGTAAGAGTAGCTTTGTAAGTCGAATTGTAGTGTTTCCAAATTTAACTTCTCTATTTTCCGCGAAGCGCAGTTTGACGTTTTTGAAGTCTACTTCAGGTATTCTCTTCCAGCATGACCACTTATTGGCTAGCTTTAAAAACGCCTCTTCACCCTTCCTAAGAAGCTCTCTTCTTCTCTCGTCATAGTCTCCAAAGCTCTTTGAGTATGCTATCTTGATGTCGTCGATTGGGAGAGGGTAATCTTTGGCTTCTGCCTCATGCATAACGTCTTTTAATTTAACGCCTCCGAAGTAGCTGTAGAAGTTTTCGAAGAATTTTAATGCTCTCTTCCTTTGGGATTCATTGATATATTCGTTGGGGTTCTTTGCGAAGATGGTTTTTCCTTCGTAGATTATTGGGGTGAAGTCTGTGAAGTGGTCGTAGTGGTAGTGCGTTATAATTACTATGTCAGCGCGGCTTGCAAGCTCTACGATTTTCATGTAGCCTTTCTTGTATAGCTCAATTTTAACTTTCCTAGGTGCTGGGAATGATGGATGCATAATTGCAATTCCTGGGTCTATGAAAACTTTTACGTCTGGCGTTTTGACTAGCACTGACGCGGACTTTGCACCTAAAGAATCGAACCATCCAATTTCAAAGCTTAATGAATTGCTGGTCATCGCCCAAAATTAGGGTGGCGTTTTACTGCAATTAAAATTTCCTATTATAGTTAGATCAACAACTAAATTCCTAGCTACTTTCAGCCATTGCTTTCTTTATTTTACTTAAGAATTTCTCTATGTTAACTACGTACCTTTCATGATTTCCTTCACCTATCACTGCTCCCTTCCAGTAAGCTTTCACTTCGAATTTCAGCTTCCTGCCATCAACTTCAACGAGCTTTGCCTCTACGGTTATTTTTGCTCCTATTGGTGCTGGCTTTAAGTGCCTCACGTTAACTCTAGTCCCAACGGTGGTGTAGCCTTCAGGTAAGTGCTTCTGTACACATTTCAATGCTGTTCTCTCCATGAATGCAATCATGGATGGCGTCGAAAGCACTTCTACCTCCCCCGACCCTACATGCTTGGCGGCGTGTTCAGGCTTAACCTCATGCTCTTCGATTAAACTTATGCCGGCTTTAATTCCATGCAACTTCCCACCTCATGTGGAGTGTAGTGTAATTTGGCTATACATCTAACTTATTATACTCATGTGATATATGATGTGATGGTCTCTACTGGAACTTTTCAATCATGCACAGTTTATTGCCTATCCTTGTATTAATCACCTTCGATGGTTACGGGTTCTCTTTTCAGCTCGAAGATTACTGTTCCTCCTCTTGTTAGTGGTTGTCCGGGGTCTGGGCATTGTAGGTAGCCCACGTTGTCTGTTTCTCCTATTCCCAGTTCTTTTGCTGATGATTCGTGTAGGAAGGCTGACAGTACTGTTTGCATTGCTGATAGTGCGTGTAGGCAGATTTTCGCTGATTTTTCTGGAACTATGTAGAATCGCTCTAAAATTATGGTGTCCCCTGGTTTATATCCAGCTGCGCAGTGCCCTCTAACTTCCTTGACAGTTATCTTCACGCGATAATTTACCATGCTTTTCACCACTTTAATTTATCATGCTTATGCTTAAATTCTGATGATTACTGCTTTGCTATAAGTTTGGTTTACACGAGGTTTGCTAGTGAGCGGAGTGCATATGTTACTGTCGAAGCTAATGTGAATGCTATAATTGCCTTCTTTAACCTGCTACTTAATGTCGGCTTTCTCATTATGTAGAGTAGTCCGTAGGCTGCTAGTACCTCTACTGGCAAGTTGAATACAAGCCTACTTTGCAATGATCCGCATACTAGCGGGTATACGAGTGAAGTCGTTATTAGAAGATTTGTAATTATTTCTTGAAATTCTCCACTTCTTTTCAGCGCGTATGTGCCTAGTGTTGCTAGTGCTATTAGGATGGTGTTTGATAGGTATCCTCCATATAGTAGTCTGAAGGCGAAGATGTTGTTACTCCAGAATTCTAGTAGGTTTACTAATATTGGCTGTCTAACTACTGTGCCTTGAGTAGCTTTATAACCTCCAACTCCAATTAGCAGTTCTTTGACTATGTCAATGGCTCCTGTGGCTGCGAGGAATACTATTAGCATTTTGACTTTCTTCTCATTCCAAGATGTATTTCGAATTCGATTTAGTACTTGTATTATTAGTGACAATGCTATTGCTGCGTAGTATTGGGTGAAAGACCATGGATGCGTGAATATTACTGCTGTGGTCAATCCAATAGCTGCCATTAAGGATATTTTATCACTTTTCTCTAATGCCACTACGAGTAGTGCTATGGATGTGAACTGGAATATTAGGGCTAAAGTGTTAGCCAAGAAGTACGAGTACATGTTTACAGTCACTTTTAATCCAACTGAAGTTATCAAGGCTGATAGTGCTGCCCACTCCTGATCTCCAGTTGTTTTCATTATCATGTAGTAGGTTGCTAGTACAAGTAATGGATTTAATATGATTGGAGTCAACTTAACAGCTTCAACAGCGTCAAGTCCAGATAGAAGCTTAAACCCAAATATTAGGAGGAGAATTGTCGGTCTTGATCCGCCTGCAATAGTTAGTGCACTACCTATATTTTGCTCTAAATCGTGAACCCACCTCGCATAATATCTTATGTCTACTCCTACTGGCACGCGTTGAGGGTTTATTTTTGGGGTATACGGGTATATTGCAGATATGATTGATAGGGCTATTGACGATATTAATGCTATTTTCACGTTGATGTGAAGCTTTTCACTTTCTCCTAGTTTCTCAGTGATTTTAGTGGTTATTGGCTTTAGTGCTGGAGTTAGGTACAATTTAATTATTGGCTTTGCAGCCCAGAAGTATAACGTGGCTATTACTAGTAGTGGGGATATTGGTGCTACTATGTAGAATAATGCTTGCTCTAGATTGGCTAGATCTTTGATTGTCGCTTCTCCAATTATTGGTGCTATTAATGCCCAATGTATTAGCGCTATAGCTTCAAATATTGTTAAAATAGTGAAAATGTAGTAAAGCTGTTCTTCAGCTATTCTTTCACTAGATAGGATTAGTATTGAAGTTGCTAACGCTAGAATTGCAATTGCTGCTTTTAGTCCAAGTAGCTGATATATTGTTGCGGAGGTAGCCAATATCATAATTAGAGCTTTTACGCGTCTCCTCCTCTTAACTATGTGAATTATAGCTAGTGCTATTAGTGGTAGCAGTATTGGCGTTAAGTCGTATTTGAGATGAAATTGAAGTGCTACTGTTGCTCTGTGAATTGTAGGGTGGTAATAAACATGTAATGCATCAAGTAGTAGGATGGCTCCCAGTACTGATTGTGTTGATTGAATTAGAGCTAGAGCTTCTCTGTACTTCAATTCTACTCCTCATGACTCATTGGAGTAATTCATTATTTAATGGCTTTTCTTGACATGTGAGCATGTTTCGTTATTTTTATAATTATCGAATCACATGTTTTGATTATTAGATTAACATATTATTTATCGAAAATAAATGTCGAATGAAAAACATAAATAAACATTCAACTTCAAAATGTATATAGCTAGTACACTTGGCGGTTGTGGTTGCCTTGTCGAGAGATGATGTTAAGGAAATTATAATCGAAATTGATGCTAAGCGCTTAGCAGTAATTGTCTTGTTGGTAGTTATGGCTGCTGGCGTTCTAATCAGCTATTTTAGCTCGTTGGCGAGCTTTATTGCTCCCTCAGAAGACTTGCCATTAAATATAGTTACAGCTTACAGTGCTGACGCTACTGGCAATCCTAAGAATAAATTTCATAGGGGAGAGCTCGTCCTACTGAATGTTACTATCGAGATGGCTTATGCCTATTACTACGACACGGACTATTACCTCTTCACCTCTCCAACCAAATTCCTATTACTAATTCAAGTAATGTATGGTAACACTCCGGTTTTCCTAGGATTCGTAGTTGAGGAAGTATCTCCAGATGGAACCGAGTCTACTGGAATTGGCTACAGAATTCCAGACGACGCTCCACTAGGGACTTACACGGTTAAAGTCATGGTTTGGAGCGACTGGCTTGACAAGGGTGGCACGGTTCTAGCCAGTAACAGTGGGTTAGAGTTCACGTTTAGTGTTGAAGGTTAGCGGTGGTAGAAATGAAGCGTAGGTATGCAATTCTACCGCTTCTAATTCTACTATCGTTTCTATCGAGTTTGGCGGCCTCAGCATTTGCCTCATTCACTGTTACAACTGATAAGTCTTCATACTACCTTGGGGAAACACTAGTGATATTCATATCAGGAGCAACGCCTAATGGCCATGTACTATTCCAGCTGAATGGACCTAATGGGCCTGTATGGGCTTGGGAGGAAACCGCTGGCTCAGATGGGTCGTTAACTTACGAGTTGAAACTTCCTACCGACTGGCCGACTGGCGAGTATACTCTATATGTTAAGGATGCCGCTACTGGAAACACAGCTACATACACATTTTCCGTATCATCTCCTCCACCTGTAGTTAGTGTAGTCAATTTATCCGCTAATGTAACTGTGGTTTATGTTGGAGGTGCAGTTAAGTTCACAGCGTACGTTTATGACCAGTACGGGGATGCTATGGCCAACGTTGAAGTTAAACTCTACATTAATGGTGAGTTCTATGCTTCAGAGAATACAACTTATGCTGGTGAAGCTGAGTTCATAGTCACTTTCGGCGAGGAAGGAATTTTTGAGGTTTATGCTATTGCTGATGACGTTAAGTCGAACAGCATAGGGGTAAGAGTCCTTTCTGCGCCTACAGCTGCTTTCATCGAGTTAACTGCTAGTGAAACCGAGGTTGAAGCTGGAGATGTAGTCCAGTTCACAGCCACGGTTTACGACCAGTATAGCCACTTGATGGCTGGAGTTGAGGTTAATTTAATTGTTGACGGTGCGCTCTACGACACTAAGACTACTGGAACTGGAGGTATGGCGTTCTTCCTAGTCAGATTTGACGCTCCGGGAACTCATGAAGTGTATGCGGCAGTAGGCACTACAACTTCAAACATTATTACAATTACAGTTTCACCTCCACCTCCAACACCTACAGTAACCACAATTCACTTAGAGGTCGATAAAACTGAAGCTTTCACTGGAGAGTCGGTTACATTTAGAGCTACAGTTTACGACCAAAATGGAAATCCGATGCCTGACGTGCACGTGACCTTCTACGTGAATGATGAGGCTTACAGCATTAGGACTACTGATACAAGTGGCGTAGCTACGCTTAGGATCATGTTTGGAGAGGAGGGCGCATACACTGTCTATGCAGTTTCTGGCAGTGTGCAGTCGAACTCCGTAACTGTCACGGTCACTCGTCCTCCTCCAGGCATTCCAACAGCGATTTACGTCGTAGTTGGACTAGTAATTTTAGTTATCATACTGCTGGTATTCCAGATCCTGCGCAGGAGGGGCTACTAGAACTCCCACCTTTTTACCTAATTCTCAGAATTGAAGCACAGGTAAGCGTAACCTAGTAATACTTTCACTTCACATTTGTGTTTGGTGTCTGCATGTTCATGGAGCTTGCTAGAGCTGCGTATAAGGTTGTGAAGGTTTTAGCTGGAGTGGAGGCTGGTGAGTCTGTCCTAGTTCTTGCTGACACTGCTGTTGATAGGAACATGGTTGACCTTGTAACTGCTATGGCTCATGCTTTAGGCGGTGAAGCTGTAGAGGTGATCTATGAGACTAGGAGTGAAGTTAATATTGAGCCTCCAAGGCCTGTTGCAGCTGCAATGGCTTCAAGCGACGTGATCATAGATTTCGTCTACCAGTACATCATTCACACCAATGCCTTCTACGATGCTCTTATGGCTGGAGCTAGAATTTGTGACTTGACCGGAATGAATCCTGACATGATGATCAGATTGATTGGCAAGGTCGACTATGAGGCCATGTGCATGCTCGGAGACGCGCTAGCGAGGGTGATTTCGTCGGCTAGGAAGGTTGAAGTCTACTCGGACAAGGGGACTTCGTTAGTCATGGAGAACGATCCTGACAGGCCGGTATACCACAATGATGGCAAGGTTAGAAGGCCTGGCGAATTGAAGTTTCTCGGTGGGCAGGTTTCTTGGGCTCCAATTGAGGAGAGCATTAATGGAACAATCGTGCTCGATGGCTTCATTTGGCCTCCTCAAGATGTAGGCGTCCTATCTTCACCAATAACTTTGACAGTCGAGAATGGCAGGATTGTGAAGGTTGAGGGCGGCTGGGAGGCTGAAGCTTTTAAGCGCTGGCTTGCAAGCTTCAATGACCCTAAAATGTACTATATCGCACACGTTTCATTCGGCTTCAATCCTGGAGCTAGGTTGACTGGAGTTCCACTTGAGGACGAGAGGGTTTACGGTTGCATTGAGTTTGGCTTTGGCTCTCAGTCGCTTAGATTTAAGGGTAAGATTGGAAAGGCTAAGGCTCACTCGGATGGAAACTGCTTAAATCCAACAGTTTACGTCGACGGCACTTGCCTAGTTAAGAATGGGCGATTCGTCCACCCAGAGCTTATCGAGTATGACAAGAAACTGCTGGGTTAAAGTTTTACTCTAGCTTCCAAAGACTATTTTCCCCATGATCACTTTCTTTGATGCTCCGGTTGCATTTGGGATGTTGTTGAAGTGTCCGTGAATTACTTCATTTGCGAGTATGACCATTACTAGTGGCTCTTTTGCCTGTGCAGGTATTCCAAAGTCTTCGTGAGTTAGTATTTTTACTTCTCCCAGTTCCTCCTTCAGCATTCTCATTAGGGTTTTGTTGTGAGAGCCTCCTCCACCAACTATTACTTCATCCGGCATTTTTGGCAGGTATTTTCTGTAGCTTTCTGCTATTGTTTTGGTTGTGTACCTTGTTACTGTTGCAACTAGATTTGCTCCCTCCACGCCATATTCTCTAGCCTTCTCGATGACTTTTAATGCAAATTTTTCTCCGAATTCTTCTCGGCCGGTGGTTTTTGGAGGTCTTCTGCGGATAAATGGGTGCTCCATGAGCCAGTTCAGCAGCTCTTCTGAAACTCTCCCATTTGCTGCTATCTCCCCATTGACGTCGTAGCGCAGCTTCCCACCGGTTACGTACTTGACCATTGCGTCTATGAGCATGTTTCCCGGCCCAGTGTCGAATGCTATTACTTCGCTTATCTCTGCATTTCTCGGAAGGTATGTTACGTTGGCTATTCCTCCAATGTTTTGGATTGCTCTTGAAATTTCACTGCTTCTGAAAATTACGTAGTCTGCGTATGCGCTTATTGGTGCTCCTTCACCTCCAGCAGCTACGTCTTTTGGTCTGAAGTCTGCTATCGTCAGTACTCCAGTTTCATAAGCTATTACTGATGGCTCTCCAATTTGAAGTGTCGACTTGACTTCATACTTTCCAATTCTGTTTTTCCCTGGTAGGTGGTGGATTGTCTGCCCGTGGCTTGCTATGAAGTCCACTTCTTTAATTGAGATTCCGCACTCCTCAGCTATTTTCAATGCTGCTTCAGCGAATATCTTACCTAAAACGAAGTTCATGGCGCAAATCTTATCCACAGTTCCAGTTTCTGGCTTGAATAGCTCGAATATCTTCCTCCTAACCTCTTGAGGGTAGGTATATGTTTTGTAGCCTATGATCTTGAACTTCGTATCTATCCAGTTTCCCTCAACTTCTACTAGTACTGCAGAAACTCCGTCTGCTGAAGTTCCAGACATTAAACCTATAGCGGTTTTCCGCTTCTTTCTCCTGAGTTTAACTAGCTCTTCAATTGGGTCCATTTTTCTCCCTAGATGCTTGTGGTCAAAGTGATATTATAGTTATGTGCTAGCCTATATGGGTGAATTTGATTGGCGAAGTGCCTTTCAAGTTGCAGTCCTGAGGACGTTGGCTTTTCGGTTAAGCGTTTAAGTCGAGTGGACAAGTTCATTGTTGATTGCATTGAGAGTGGAGCTTTTCCAGGCGCTGTACTGCTAATCGCTAAGGATGGCTACGTCGTTTACCATAAGGCGTTTGGATTCTCCATGCTCATTCCTGATAGGCAGGTGATGCGTCTAGACACTATTTTCGACTTAGCTTCTATAACCAAGTCTGTCGTAGCTGCTGCTTCAACGATGATTCTAGTTGAGAGGGGGCTGTTGCGCATCGACGACCCTGTTTGCAAGTTTCTACCAGATTTTACTGGTGATGGGAAGGATGAGGTTACAATAAAGCACTTGTTAACTCACACTTCAGGTTTACCTGCTTGGAAGCCATTCTACACCGAAGCGTCTAGTAGGGAGGAAATATTCAATTTGGCTTTGAGAACTCCTCTTGAACAGAAGCCAGGTGAAGCTGTAGTTTACAGTGATGTTGGATTCATAATTTTAACCAAAATCATAGAGGAGCTCTGTGAAGCTAGAATTGACGAATTTGCAAGTAAAGAAATCTTCATGCCTCTCGGCATGAAGGACACTATGTATAATCCTCCAGCAGAATTGAAGGAGAGGATTGCAGCCACCGAGTACTGCAAGTTTAGGGAGAAAGTTATCTGGGGTGAAGTTCACGATGAAAATGCATGGAGGATGAGTGGAGTTTCTGGCCATGCAGGATTGTTTTCAACTGCATCGGACTTGGCAGTTTTTGCTCAAATGATGCTCAATTTGGGGGCGTATGGTGAAGTTAGAATTCTGAGTCCCAGAAGTGTGAAGTTGATGACCATGAGTCATACTTCAAATCTAGGTGAAGCTAGAGGTTTAGGTTGGGACGTTAAGTCTGGTAAAGCTTCTTGCGGAGACTTATTTTCAGACAAGTCTTTTGGGCACACTGGATTTACTGGCACTTCTCTCTGGGTAGACCCTGAAGCTCAAATGTTCGTCATCTTCCTAACTAATCGAGTTCACCCGACTAGGGAGAACACAGCTATTATAGATGTTAGACCTAGACTTCATAACGTGATTGCGGCTTCCTTAGTGAGGTGAGTGCGCTTGAATTTAGACTTCCTCTCCGGCCAGTTATTGATGGTGGGCTTCAACGGCACTGAGTTTTCCAAGGAGCATGAAGAGCTTCTGAAGACTCTTAAGCCCTCCGGAATAATACTGTTTAAGAGAAACATAATCAATCCTGAGCAGCTTGCAAAATTGATTGACGAATTCCAATCATGCGCGAAAAAGCTCGGCTTACCTCCACTGCTAGTCTCCATCGACTATGAGGGTGGAATCATATTGAGAATTGGGCGTGGAGCAACTACACTTCCAAGCTTAATGGCAATCTCAGCTACTAGGCGCATTGAATCTGCTAGAGTTGTGGCTGAAATTGCTGCGAAGGAGCTTAAGGCTATTGGTATAAACATGAATTTAGCTCCAGTTGTGGACGTTAATACTAATCCAGTTAATCCAATTATTGGCGTCAGGTCTTTTGGAGACGACCCAATTGAAGTTGCAGCTTTTAGTGAAGCTTACATTAAGTCTCTCCAGTCTAATGGAGTAATGGCTGTTGCAAAGCACTTTCCAGGCCATGGCGATACTTCAGTTGACTCTCACCTCGACTTACCTGTCCTCGACTTGAGCTTAGATGAAATGGTTAGGCGTGAATTAGTTCCGTTTAAGGCTGCAGTTGAGGCCGGTGTTTCATCAGTTATGACTGCTCATATAGCTTACCCTAAAGTTGACGAGTCTGGACTTCCGGCTACACTTTCAAAGCCGATTGTAGGTGGCTTGTTGAGGGGCCTCCTAGGCTTTGATGGTGTTGTCATGACTGACGCTTTGGAGATGAAGGCTATCTACGATCGCTTTGAGCCTAGGGAAATTGTAACTCTCGCATTGAATGCTGGTGTTGACCTACTGCTGCCATGTAGCAACTACGACTTAATGGTCGCATTGAAGGATGAAATCATTAAGGGTGTCGAGGCTGGGAGAATTGATAAGAATAAGCTAATAGAGTCTTATGCTAGAATTGAGAATTTGAGAAGGAACTTCAACCTCTACAGTTACAAGTTCAGTTCTGAAGCCTTATCGATTGTTGGCTGTGAAGCCCATAGGAAGGCGGTCTTCGAAATTGCGGTTAACTCGATTACAGTCGTTAAAGATGAGGGTGTACTACCGCTTAGCAGTGGCTTGAGGAGTTTGGGTGTAGCTGTTCCTGATAGGCTGGCTCGTAGGATTGGTGAGGAATTCGGCGGTATTGAAGCTTTACTGGAGAGGGAGTTTAGCGGTAAGTGTGGTGAGCTGAAGGTCTTAGTCTACCCGGTTAATCCTTCACGTGAAGATGTTGATAGGATAACTGGCGAACTAGAGGCTTGTGATGGGAGGATTGTCTTCACCTACAATGCACTTTTGAATCATGGTCAAGTTGAGCTAGTTAATAGGGTTGAGAAGCTGGGCAGTGCAGTTATTGTAGCTTCCAGAGATCCATACGACATTAAGGCTTTTCCACAGGTTAAGTGCTTCATTGCTACTTACGGCTTAGAAGCTCCTCAAGTTGAGGCGCTGGTGAAGGTATTATTTGGAGAGCTTCAAGCTGGTGGGCGCTTGCCAGTAAGC
>QMRA01000012.1:0-11473 GCA_003649155.1 Thermoproteota archaeon
AGAGCGAATAATTAGGCTACTCGCACTAGAGGAAATTGAAGGAAAATTGAAAATGGATTTGGGAAGAGAAATCCGAAGAGAAATTCCTGAGGTAATATGGGCTGAGTACAAGGATCCCAACATTCTCAAAGAGGCAATCATCAAATCCGTGGAGAGCACAGGTATAGCCGTAGTCTCAAACATTAAAGCTAACCAGCTACCAATAATAGAAGATCTCAAAGAAAAATACCTTATACGAAAAAGTCTCTCAAAAAAGGTAGCAGTAATAAAGAGCAAAAAGCACCAGCACCCTCAAATTAGAGGTAAAGTTGGGATAGTAGCTGCCGGAACAGCAGACATACCGCTAGCAGACGAAGTAAAAGTAATAGTTGAAGAACTTGGATGCGAAACAGTGACAGCATACGACGTAGGAATTGCTGCAATACACCGAGCAATAGATGCAGCGAAGAAAATGATTAAAGAAGACGTCGACGTAATAGTAGCTATAGCTGGAATGGAGGGAGCACTACCATCAGTAATAACATCTCTAGTAAACGTCCCAGTAATAGGATTGCCAGCGTCAACAGGCTATGGACTTGGCGGAAAAGGCACAGCAGCATTAATGTCAATGCTACAAGCATGCTCGCCAGGACTGCTTGTTGTAAATATCGACAATAGCATTGGAGCTGCACTAGCAGCAGTACTAATAGCCTATAGAGCTTCTAAATATAAGTCCAAATAGGTGAAGACCTTGAAAGCACTAGTCATCGACCCAA
This sequence comes from Thermoproteota archaeon, assembly GCA_003649155.1. Taxonomy (GTDB): domain Archaea; phylum Thermoproteota; class Methanomethylicia; order Culexarchaeales; family Culexmicrobiaceae; genus Culexmicrobium. The sequence goes on from QMRA01000012.1 coordinate 756, forward strand.
AACTAGCTGGAATTTCAGGTGACATGCTACTAGCAGCACTAATAGACCTAACCAACAGGGCAAGTGAAGTACTCCAATTAGCCACCCTAATTGAAGAAGAACTGGACTACTGCAAAAAACTCGAAATAGAAATTGCAGATACAAGGAAAGCCGGAATAAGAGCCAAGAAAATTAAAGTTAAATTAATTGAAGATAAAGAAGGGAGAAAAGCGCTCAAAGTTAAAGAAGATGCAATTAGAATTGGTAAGAAAATTGGACTTTCAGCAAACTCAATGGCCTTCATTTTAAGAGTGCTCGACGACCTCATTGAAGCTGAAGCTAGAGTGCATGGAGTGCCAATAAATTTAGCCCACTTCCACGAACTAGCATCAGCAGACACACTTCTAGACGTCATAGGCGTTGCACTCATACTAGGGAAAGAAGGAATTCTCGGGGAAAAAGTGGAGATATACACTACACCACCAGCCATCGGTGGAGGATTTATAGAGTCAAACCACGGAATACTTCCATGCCCACCACCAGCTACACTTGAAATACTCAGAAAACACAAGTACCAATACTCCCAAACTCCAATAGAAGCTGAACTCACCACACCAACAGGAATAGCATTACTTGTAAACTTGACCAACAACATAGTAGACTTCTACCCGCCAATGAGAGTTGAAAGAGTAGGATACGGAGCAGGCAGCAGAGATTTAGGAAAAATTCCAAACATACTAAGAGTAGTTGAAGGCAGAAAATTCAAATTCGCAAAAGACAAAGTCGTAGTACTTGAAACCATAATCGACGACACAACAGGCGAGGTATTAGGACACTTAATTGAAAAATTAATGGAGAACGGAGCACTCGACGTAACCATCATTCCAGGAATAGGCAAGAAGAATAGACCTGTAAATGTGGTTAAAGTGATAAGTAGCTTGGAAAACTACAGCAACCTAGTAGACATTTTAATGAAAGAAACAGGGACACTAGGAGTGAGAGTCCTAGAAACTCCACGAGCAATCGCTCTTAGGAAGATCGAAAAAGTGAAAGTTGAAATAAAAGGCAGAAAATATGAAGTTAGAATTAAAGTGTCAAAGTCAGCTGATGGAGAAATAATAAATATCAAACCTGAATATGAAGATGTTAAAGCAATAGCAAGCGAAGCTGGAATACCACTAAGGAAAGTCCTGAATTATGTTGAAAAGCAAATTTCAAAAAACGCACTACTTTAACGGCACATACATACTCGAGCGCGTAGCTCTTAAGCCTGGAGCTCCGTGAACAACTCTCTTAACAGTTATTGAGAACTCACCCAGGTAGTGTCCAATCATCTCAGGAGTAATTGTTACAGGCACGAACTCCTTACCATTGTAAACGTGAATTGTTAACCCAACCATTTCTGGTAGAATGATCATGTCTCTACAATGAGTTCTAATAACAACCTTTTCGCCACGCTCCAACTTCTTCCTCGCCTCTCTTATCTTCTCTAAAAGCTTCCTCTGCTGCGGAGTTAATCCCCTCTTCAAGCTCCTCCTCTGCCTAGATGGAAGTAGCTGAATGAACTGGTCCATAGGCATCTTCATCAACTGCTCTACCGTGTAACCCCTATACGTGAATACCTTAGGCATACTACCACCACTGCCGACTTCTAGGGGTAATGCTAATTATTGAGCTTATAAATGTTACCTTGATAACTCGTCTGATTTGCAAGTGAAGGTGGCAAACTTGCTCATTGAAGTTGAAATCAAAGCACCAGTAGAAGACTTGAAAGAAGTGAGAGAGGTCATTAAAGGGTTAGGAGGAAAATTAAAGTCAGTTGAAAAGCAATTAGACATGTACTTTCAGCACCCCTGCAGGGATTTCAAGCTCACAGACGAAGCACTCAGACTTAGAAGAAGTAATGGCAAATCATACATGACATATAAAGGACCAAAAATAAGCCCAAAAACTAAAAGCAGAGTTGAAATAGAAGTTGAAATTTCAGATTTCGAAAAAGCATTAGAAATACTAATGAACTTAGGCTTCAAATGCATCGGCAAAGTAAATAAAGTTAGAGAAATTTGGAAGCTAAAAGAAGTTCAGATAAGCTTAGACAAAGTAGAAAGTTTAGGAGATTTTATAGAAATAGAAGTTGAAAGTGAAAAGCTAAAGGAAGCTGAAGAAGCCGTCTACAAAATTTTAAATAAGCTAAATATACCTGCTTCAAAAACTACTAGGAAATCTTACTTAGAAATGATAATTGAGAAGCAAGAAATGTAAAGCAAATTAAACAATGCACTTAAAAGTTTAAAACAAGATAAGAAGTCATAAGCGGGTTGATCAACCTTGAAGCTAGTTGATGTGTTAAATGCTTTAATTTACAGTGGCCCAACAACCCTGGGAGATTTAGCGAAAATTTTGGAGACGAATAAGGTTAAGGTAAAGAGAGCAATTAAAAAACTCGAAGAGAGGAATCTTGTTGAGAAAGTTGATGGAAAAAGTTTTGATGTTCCATGCAAAATTTTGAGCGCAATCGTCCAAAGGAGAGTTAGAAGTGAGGATTTACTTGAAATTATAGGCAAGAGGAAGCCTCAATATACAGAGCACTTAAAACTTCTGGGAAATCTAAATGAGCTCCACCAAGAACTACTAGGCGAAAGACCATTACCGAAATTCAAGTTCCTAAAACTACCATCGAAAGTAGAGCTAGAAATAGGGGAAAAGCCTCTAGAGGAAGCGATTGCAGACGCATTCCTAAGCATACTAGCAGACCTGGTATTTAACATCCCACATACAGACGTAAAAAGGCTTGCCAAACTTTTAAGTGAAGCAAAAGGCGAAGCAAAAGAAATAGCAATCGAAATACTCAGGAAGTTCTACTTAGACGTTTCGAGAGAGTACCAGCTATTGAGGAGAATTCTCGAAGCCGTGGGTGAAGATTAAATTGAAGCTAGTCGACGAAGTCCATCAAAAAATAGTTGAAGCCACCGAAATTTTAAGAGGAATAGTTCACAAGACACCACTCGACAAGACAAGGACGTTCAGCATGTGGACAGGAGGAGAAGTCTACTTAAAACTAGAAAACCTGCAGAAAACAGGTTCATTTAAAGTGAGAGGGGCTTACTATAAAATTTACAAGCTGATCTCTAAAGGTAAAGTCAAGAAAGTTGTCGCAGTTTCAGCTGGAAATCACGCTCAAGGAGTTGCTTGGGCAGCCTCAAAAGCTAAAATCGAATCCATAATTTTCATGCCTGAATTTGCTCCAGCCGCCAAAATATCCGCAACAAGAGGATATGGAGCTAAAGTAATACTCTACGGTAGGACAATTGATGACTCATATGCCAAAGCAATAGAATTAGCAGAACAGGAAGACGTTGAATTCATACACCCATTCAACGACCTAGACGTAATTGCTGGTCAAGGAACTATTGGAGTTGAAATCTTGGAACAACTACCAGATGCACAAATAGTTGTAGTTCCAATAGGCGGAGGAGGGCTAATATCTGGTATAGCAACTGCAATTAAAAAGAGGAGGCCGGACGTCAAAGTCATTGGAGTTGAAGCTAAAGGCGCAGCATCTATGTATGAGAGCTTAAAGCTAGGGCGCATAGTAAAGCTACGAAAAGTCGATACGATAGCAGATGGAATAGCAATTAAAAGCCCAGGAGAGTACACATTTCAACTAGTCAAGGAACTTGTAGACGATATAGTTACAGTAGATGACTTCGAAATTTCAGACGCCATGTTCAAACTACTCGAGAGAGCAAAAGTAGTTGCTGAACCAGCAGGAGCAGTGTCTGCTGCAGCATTACTGTCAGGTAAAATCAATGTAAAAGGAAAGAAGGTTGTAGCAGTAGTTTCAGGAGGTAATGTCGACGCATCTCTACTCGCGACAATATTGGAGAAGAGCTTGATGAGCGAGGGCAGAGTCATAAGAATGATCGTTGAACTGCCAGATAAGCCTGGAACGCTGAAAAAAGTTTTAGGAGTAATTGCAGAGGCAAGAGCTAACATACTGGACGTGGCGATAGATAGAATTTCACCTCAAGTGAAGCCAGGCAAAGCACTAGTGCTAATAACAGCTGAAGTACAAGACCCAGACTACGTCGACGAAGTCATGAGCAGCCTTAAAAAGCTCGGCTACACCTTAAGCATACTTTGAGGTGAGAAGATGAAAGAAACAGTATTTGCTGAAAAAGCCCCTAAACCTGTAGGCCCGTATAGTCAGGCAATTAAGGTAGGTAAATTCCTCTTCATATCAGGGCAAATACCCATAGACCCTAAAACCGGAAAATTAGTTGACGGAGGAATTAAAGAGCAAACCAGGAGAGTCCTAGAGAACATCAAAGCCATAGTTGAGGCAGCAGGCTTTAGCATGAAAGACATAGTCAAAGTATTCGTCTTCCTAAGGGACTTGAAACAATTCCCAGAATTCAATGAAGAGTATGCAAATTACTTCAAAGACAACCCACCAGCAAGAGTTACTGTGGGTGCAGATATCCCAAAGGGATCACTATTAGAAGTCTCAGCAATTGCATTCAAAAGTGAGGAGAATGAATGAAGAACTGGGCCTAAAAGAGGCCTTAAAGTACATCTTTGGAATAAAAAGTTCTGAAGTCATAGAGCTTGTAAGATGCACGGTAGAATTGCTAGAGGACGAAAGGAGAAGAGGTTCTATTGGAAAATTAACAATTAAAAGCGGATCAGTGGAAATACACGACTCATCTGGAGACCTACTAGTAATAGGAGACATCCACGGAGACTTGGAAACATTACTAAAAATACTCGAAAAAGAAGACGTATTCACAAAGCTCCAGGCAAATGAAATGTACGTTGTCTTCCTTGGAGACTACATTGACCGAGGCAACCAGTCAGTTGAAGTTATGACTTTAGCCCTAAAGATGAAGCTTTCATATCCCGACAGAGTTATACTCTTAAGAGGAAACCACGAAGGTCCAGACGACCTCATAGCTCACCCCCACACATTTCCATATGAGTTAAACTCAAAATTCGGTAGTGAGGCCGCACTAATCTACCTCTTATTCAGAAGGCTATTCAACGTAATGCCTCACATGGCATTAACGGCAAGCGGGATAGTAATGCTTCATGGCGGAGTCCCCACTGAAGCCGAAAATATAGAAGAAATAGCCAAGGCTGATCAACTTCACCCAGAGAAGCCGCACCTAATGGAAATACTGTGGAATGATCCAGATGAAACCGGAATTCAAGGAGCATATCCCTCACCTAGAGGAGCAGGAAAGATTTTTGGAGAGAACTGCACAGTCAAATTCTTGAAAATAGTTGGTGGAAAGATAATACTAAGAGGACACGAAGCCACTTTAGAAGGCTACAAAGTAAGTCATGGAGGCAAAATAATAACTTTATTCTCCAGAATAGGCCCTCCATACTGGAACGACCAAGCAGCATACATCCTACACCCTCTAAACCGTAGGGCTGAAGATGCGGTTAAAAGTATTAAAACAATAACTTAACCCATTGCTGACTAATAGTAGGCAAAGCAAACTTTTTATAGCGTACATTTTAAAAATGCTTAGCCTAAAATCATTGGAGTAAAATGGAGTAGGAGCGCAATGCCTAACTGGGGATACTCGGTAATTGGATTAGATCCCGATAAGACAGCTAAAGCTAGTGGTAGAGATCTTCGTATTTCATTTAAGGCTGCACGTGAAGTTTGCGCGTTTATTAAGGGTATGCGCTTACTCGACGCTCAAAAGTATTTAGAAGAGGTCATCCAGAAGAAGAAGCCCATTCCATTTAAGAGGTTTACTGGGAAAGCCGCACACCATAAAGGGATTCAAGGGTGGCCTATAGTTAGATACCCAGTTAAGGCTGCCAAGGAGATTTTAAAAGTCTTGAAGAGTGTTGAAGCTAATGCAGAGTATAAAGGCCTTGACGTCGAGAAATTAAGGATCATCCATATAGCAGCCCAGAAAGGGCCTAAACTGAGAAAGTACATTCCAAGAGCTTTTGGAAGAGCAACACCCTACTTCGAACAGCTAACTCATATAGAAGTTGTAGTGGCTGAGGAGGAGTAGATATGGTGAACGTTAAGAAGCACTTTGTATCTGAAGGCTTGAAGCGGATGGAGGTAGATGAATACCTATCTGCAAGGCTCATGAGAGCAGGATATGCAGGAGTTGAAATTCAGAGAACTCCACTCGGAACAAGAGTCACAATCTATGCTGAGAGGCCAGGAATTGTTATTGGCAGAGGTGGAACAAACATAAGAGAACTAGCTGAAATTTTGGAAAAACGATTTGGAATAGAAAACCCTCAAATCGCCGTAGCCCAAGTACAAGTGCCAGAGCTAAACGCGAAAATTATGGCTCTAAGAATCGCAAGAGCAATGGAGAGAGGAGTTCACTTCAGGAGAGCTGCATATATAGCTTTAAGGCAGATAATGGAAGCTGGAGCAAGAGGAGCAGAAATAATCATAAGTGGCAAGCTGAGGTCGGAGAGAGCCAGGTACGAGAAGTACAAAGCTGGAGAACTACTGAAGTCTGGGAAACCCCACGAAGAGCTCGTGGATGAAGCTGTAGTCTATGTTGCATTAAAGCCTGGAATCTACGGAATAAAGGTTAGAATAATGCCACCTACAAGAACTCCAGATGACATAGTAATTAAGGAGGTTTATCCAGCTGCGGAGAGTGAGGAAGTTGGCAATATTGAGGGTTAGCGAAATTAGGCGCATGAGCCCTGAAGAGCGGAAGAAGAAACTCGAAGAGCTCAAAGCAGAATTAGCTAGAGCTAGGGCCCTAGCAGCCAGCGGAGCACCACTAGACAACCCCAAGATGATAAGAGAACTGAGAAAAGCAATAGCGCGAATACTCACAATCCAAAGAGAAGAAGAGCTAGGATTGAGGAGGGCTAAAAAGTGAAGATAACCCCTAAAAATATTGTCATGCACGAGCTTATAGGATTGAAGGTTAAAGTTAGTAGGAGCACTCACCCTGGATATGTGGGTAAGGAGGGAATTGTAGTTAACGAAACAATGAAGACCCTCCACATACTGCATGAGGGTGAAATCAAGATTATACCTAAAATCTGCTCAACATTTGAATTCACGCTCCCAGATGGAAGCATCGTAGAAGTTGAAGGAAAGGTAATTTTAGCAAGGCCTGAAGACAGAGTTAAAAAACCCTATAGGAAGAGGTGGTGAAGATGCCGGCAAGAAATATAGGTGTACCGGGAATAAAACCTCCAGAACAGGAGTGCGACGACCCACTATGCCCATTTCACGGACATATAAAAGTGAGAGGGAGAATAATTGAAGGCATAGTTGTAAGATCGAAAATGCAGAGGACAGTTGTAGTCCAAAGAGACTACTTGCACTACGTCCCCAAGTACAAGCGATACGAAAAGAGAAGGTCGAGAATTCCAGCCCACAACCCACCATGCATCAACGCTAGGGAAGGAGATAAAGTTAAAATAATGGAGTGCCGCCCACTAAGTAAGACCGTTTCATTTGTAGTTATAGCTAAAGTGGAGGAGGAGAAAGGTGGCAAAGAGAGGTAGAGGAGCAGTAGGCGTATCCTACAGGCATGGAGTCAGCCCAGGCCTGCCAGTAGGAGCATACGTCAAATGCGCAGACAATAGTGGCGCTAAAGTAGTCCAGATTATAGGAGTAGTAGGATCTAAAACTAGGCTTAGAAGGCTACCGCAAGCAGCTGTTGGAGACATGGTTGTAGTTTCAGTTAAAGAAGGCAAGCCAGAAATGCGTAGGCAAGTGCTCAGAGCAGTAGTAGTGAGGCAGAAGAAGCCATACAGGAGAATGGACGGAGTATGGATACAGTTTGAAGACAATGCAGTGGTAATAGTAACTCCAGAGGGAGATCCAAAAGGAACTGAAATAAGAGGGCCAGTAGCTAGAGAAGCAGCTGAAAGATGGCCTAGAATAGCCGGGCTAGCAACCATGATAATTTAGGTGAAAAATATGAAGCCCCTATTTTGGAAAACAAAATCTAAAAAACCGAAAAAGCAGAGGAAAGCCCTATTTAAAGCTCCACTCCACAAAAGGCATAAGCTAGTCTCCGCACCCCTCTCACCAGAATTAAGAGCAAGATATGGAAGAAGATCCTTCCCCGTGAGGAAAGGGGATACCGTCCTTATCTTGAGAGGAGACTACGCAGGATATGAAGGTAAAGTTCTTCGCGTAGACTTGAAGAAAATGAGAATACACGTTGAAGGAGTAACTAGGAGAAAAACTGATGGAACAATAGTGTATGTTCCAATTCACCCCTCAAAGGTCATGATCACCAAGCTAGACCTCTCAGACCCGAGAAGGAAGGAAGCCCTCGAGAGAGCTGAAGTAGAGGTGAAGTAAAGTGGGAAGAAAAGGTCCCAAAAGACATTTAAAGAGCTTTCCAGCACCAGCATTTTGGCCTGTTCCAAGGAAAGTATATAAGTTCGCAGTTAAGCCAAGTCCAGGACCACACCCACTCGATAGGTGCATACCACTTCTCGTAATCGTAAGAGACATTCTAGGGTACGCAGAAACAGCAAAAGAAGCTAAGAGGATACTACATGAAGGCCACATAAAAGTGGACGGCATAATTAGGAGAGACCACAAATACCCTGTAGGATTAATGGACGTCATAGAAATAACCAAGACAAAGGAGTACTACAGAGTACTGCCCCACCCAAGTAAGGGGCTCATTCTCCACCCAATAACAGAAGAGGAAGCCTCATTCAAGCTATGTAGAATAGAGGACAAAACAACAGTAAAAGGCGGACATGTACAGCTAAACCTACACGATGGAAGAAACCACTTAATTAGAGTTGCAGACCCGAGAAAGCCAGTTGAAGACGTCTACAAAACGATGGACGTACTAAAAATAGCAATTCCAAACCAAGAAATCCTAGATCACATAAAATTCGGCGAAGGAGTTTTCGCAATTGTAATTGGAGGTAAAAACGTAGGCTTAGTAGGTAAAGTCGTTAAGATCGAGAGGGGATTTGGAAAGCATAGAAGCGTAGTCACTTTAGAAAGCCCTAAGAAAGACCTATTCAAAACTAGCTTAATATACACCTTCGCAATCGGATTAGAAGAACCAATAATATCACTCCCAGAAGAGGTGATGTAGCGTGGAAGAGCCACAACAGCAACAGCAGCAAGAAAACCCCATGACCCAAGTTAGAATTGAAAAAGTAGTTGTAAACATGGCTGTAGGCACATCAGGCGAAAAGCTGGAAAAAGCAGTAAAAGTTTTAGAGAGCTTAACCGGCCAAAAGCCGTCAAGAAGGAAAGCAAAAAGAACCATAAGGGAATTTGGAATAAGGAAAGGGGAGAATATAGCTTGCGTAGTAACTCTGAGGAAGGAAAAAGCTATAGAGTTCTTGCATAGAGCTCTAGCTGCAGTTGGTAATAGAATTAAAGCTTCAAGCTTTGATGATCATGGAAACGTATCATTCGGAATTAAGGAGCATATTGATATTCCCGGAACCAAATACGACCCAAATATAGGAATTTTCGGTATGGATGTATGCATCTCATTTGAAAAACCTGGGTATAGAGTTAAGAGAAGGAGAATTAAGAAGTCAAAGGTAGGTAAAGCTCATAAGGTAACTAAATATGAAGCTATGGAATACCTCAAAAGAGAATTTGGAGTAGAAATTGTGGAGGAGTAGTCATGGGCAAGTATAGGCCGCCAAAAATAAGAAAATTTGGAAAAGGAAGCCGCCCATGCAGAAGATGCGGCTCTTACGGGCCAATAATAAGGAAGTACGGGTTAAACCTCTGCAGGCAGTGCTTCAGAGAAGTAGCAGAGAAAATTGGATTTAAGAAGTACATGTGAGGTGAAAGCCGTGACCATGATGGACACACTCGCCAATGCACTAGCAACAATAATGAATAACGAAGTTAGAGGAAGAAAGGAGTGCATAATAGCACCAGCCTCAAAACTAATTGCAAACGTACTGAGAGTAATGCAAAAGTACGGGTACGTAGGTGAAATAGAGTTCATAGACGATGGGAGAAGCGGCAAAATAAGAGTACAGCTGCTAGGCAGAATAAACAAGTGCGGAGCAATAAAGCCAAGATTCCCAGTAAAGTACAGGAAGATCGAAGAGTGGGAGAAGCAATATCTACCAGCAAGAGACATAGGAATATTAATATTATCCACACCTAAAGGAGTAGTCTCACATAAAGAAGCTAAGCAAATGAAAATTGGAGGAGTTCTATTAGCGTACGTGTACTAGGTGATCAAAATGCCAAAGGTATTCAAAATAACTCAGACAGTTGATGTCCCCAAGGAAGTTGACGTAAAGGTAGATGGTCTTAAAGTATTGGTTAGCGGCCCGCTAGGCCGCCTTGAAAAAGATTTCTCACACGCTAGGGGAATCCAAATTAGACTTCAAGATAATCACGTCATCATAGAAGCATTTAACCCTAGAAAGAGAGAACAAGCCCTTGTAGGCACAATTGCAGGCCACATTAAAAACATGATTAAAGGCGTAACTAAAGGTTTTAAGTATAAGCTTAAAATCGTGTATGCTCACTTCCCCATATCAGTTAAAGTTCAAGGAGATAAGGTCATAATTGAAAACTTCCTCGGAGAGAAAGTCCCGAGAATAGCTAAAATCATTGGGGATGTGAAGGTTAAAGTTCAAGGAGACGACGTCATAGTTGAAGGTATAGATATAGAAGCCGTAGGGCAAACAGCTGCAAACATCGAGCTCGCCACCAAAATAAAAGATAAAGACCCCAGAGTCTTCCTAGACGGAATATACATCTACTC
>QMRA01000013.1:0-11385 GCA_003649155.1 Thermoproteota archaeon
ATTTGACAAGCTCATAGGTTGAGACTGAAAGCCTGTCTCCCTCTACATTTAATATCATGAAGCTTGGAATTAGGGAACCCCCACTACCGCTCCAGCATCCCGTAGCACTTCCAGGGTTTAGTAGTAGAATGTCCTTCACCAGCTTTGTAGAGGCTACGTGAGTATGACCTGAAATTAGGATGTCAACCCCTAATTTTACAGCTAAGGAGTACAGTTTAAGCGGATCTCCTCTAGGATAGATCTGAGCTCCGTGAGTCAGCCCTATCTTGAAGCCCTCTAAGTTGACCATCCTCTCTCTTGGATGATAGGCGAAGAAGTCCATGTTCCCCACAACCCAAACGGTAGTGGCTATGCTTTCCAAGTATGAGAGCACTTTTCTCTCGACGAAGTCTCCTGTAGATAGAATTACGTCGAAGTCGCCTTTGCTGATAATTGGTGTGAACTGTTGGGGTATTGATTTAGCCCTGGTAGGTATGTGAAAGTCTCCTATGACGAGGACTCTCATATACTCTCGCAAAACTATAATATGTCAGGGAGTCATATGTATTTCGCGTGGATGATGAGCTGGCTGAGCGCTTAAAATAATGATGAAAGTTAAAAGCTCTGACACGCCACTAAGCTAGCGCTTCTCTAGCTGCACTGACAGCAGAACCTCGCTTCACGTCGTAGCCTAGGGATATTAGGGCTTCTTCCAACGCTGACACGGTCTTCAGCACCAGCTCCTCCGAGATTATTCCCATGCAGCCAATTCTGATAACCTTCCCCTTAAGAGCCCCCATTCCTCCAGCAATTACCACTCCATGACGCTCTTTCAAGCATCTCCTCAACTCAGCATCGTCAACTCCACTCGCAACTTTAGCTACTATCACAGTGTTTGATCGGACTTCTCTTTCAGGAAATATTTCGAAGCCGAGAGTTTCAAGTGCTGAGTAGAATGCTCTCGCGCATCGCCTATGCCTTTCAAATCGATTTTCTAATCCTTCTTCCACTATCATTTTGAGGGCTTCGTCCAGTGCATAGAGTAGTGGGACGGCTGGAGTGAAGGGCGTTTCATTCTTATCGTGGTATTGCTTCAACTTTATGAAGTCGAAGTAGTAGGTTTTCCTTGAAGTGTTATTCTCAGCAGCCTTCAATGCGCGCTCACTAACTGAGATGAGCGATAAGCCTGGAGGGCAAGCTAGGCACTTTTGACTTCCAGTTATGCAGACGTCTATATTCCACTCGTCAACTGGCAGCTCATCTCCACCTAAAATTGAAATTGCGTCAACGATGAAGAGGAGGTCGTGGCTCCTCGCCAGCTCACCAATCTTCCCCAAGTCTATGCACTTAGCTCCAGTCGACGTTTCATTGTAGACGACTGCTATTGCCTTGACGTCTTCCTCTTCCTCCAAAACCCTTTTAATGTCGTCATATAATGGAGCTGTTCCCCACTTGACATTTATCTCAATTGGCTTTCCACCGTAAACCCTTATACAGTCACTTAGCCGTTTCGAGAAAACGCCGTTCACTGGAACTACCACCTTGTCGTTGGGGGCAACTATATTACTTACAGCGCACTCCACACCGCCAGTTCCTGAAGAGGTGAGTACGAAGACGTCGTTACCCGTCTGGAAGACGTATTTCAGGTTCTCTGAAATTCTCTTGTAGAGCTCGTGAAATTCAGGGCCTCTATGTCCAATTATTGGCTTAGCTATTGCCTTATACACTCGTGGATGCACATTTGTCGGGCCGGGCAGCATGATTAACATTTCATCACCTCGTCATCACGCTTATCTAATTAATGATACTAAAAGCTTATTGTGAGCGAGAAATGAGTGGAATCATAACTTTACTAACTGACTTTGGATCTAGAGACCCGTACGTCGCATCAATGAAAGGAGTTATATTGAGCATCGCTCCAGATGTGAAGATCGTCGACATCACCCATGAAGTAAGCAAGTTCAACGTGAGGGAAGGAGCATTCATCTTAGCGGCAGTCACTCCATACTTCCCAGAAGGAACTGTGCACGTCGGAGTTGTAGACCCTGGAGTTGGCACAGCTAGACGCCCAATAACAGTAATTACGAGGCGAAGCGTATTTGTCGGGCCGGATAATGGGCTTCTAATGCTAGCAGCACATAGAGAGGGCATCTTGAAAGTGGTGGAAATCAGTAATCCCAAGTTCATGTTAAAGCACGTGTCGTCAACATTTCACGGCAGAGACATATTCGCACCAGTAGCAGCGTACATAGCGCGAGGAGTCGACCCTAATGAAGTCGGCGTGGAGGTCGCTGACTACATTAAAATCCCATTTCCTCAACCTGAAATTATGGGTCGGAGAATTCTCGGAGAAGTTGTGTATGTAGATGGTTTCGGCAATGTAGTCACAAATATACCTAAAGAAGTCTTAAGGGAAAAGGGCGTAGAAGTCGGCGACGTAATTAGCGTTAATTTGAAAGGCCAGGTCAAGTTGAAGGTTAAGTTGAGCAGAGCGTATGGAGAAGCTCCAGCTGGCGAAACTCTAGCAGTCGTTGATAGCTTCAATCTACTCGAAATAGCAGTTAACTTGGGGAGTGCAGCAAAAAGGTATGGCGTGAAAGTGGGCGATAGAATTATAGTTGAGCTTTGAATGGAGGCTTGTCCTTTTGCACTAGAGATCTCAACCTCTCTACGCCATTGATGGACTTGATGTACTCTGCTACGCTTCGAGGAACAAGCTCCTCCCAGTTTTCGCCACGTATCATTCTCTGTCTAACCTCCGTTGCTGAGAGTACGTCTCTATTGAAGAATGGAATACTCTGAACCTCAAATCCAGCCTCATAGAATAAGCGTCGAGTTAATGGTTCATTTGAAAATACGACTTCAAACTTAGGTGTGTAGCTAATTACATGTGCAACCCATAATGCGTGAACGCAATTAGTGTCAGGCACGGGGACTATCACGTAACGCTCACAGGGAATTCCAGCCTCCATAAGAGCTAACCGTATCATTTCAATTCGCTCACCAGCAGTGAAGGGGTTCTCCAAGCTATGGCTATACTGAGAACTCCCAAGGACAATTACTAACTCATCAACTCTCTCAAGCACGTACTTTACGCATTCCAAGTGGCCTTTGTGGAAGGGCTGGAACTTGCCTACGTAAGCGCCTCTATGCCACCTGCTCAATTGGCTAACCCCACACATGTAGATTACAGTAATGTATTTTAAATTTAAGAAATTGATGGGGATAAATATATGCAGCGGTTTTTTACTTCATTAGCGATATTAAAGAGCGGAGGGAGATGATTTGGAAATAATTGAAATCGACGGGTCAATTGGTGAAGGTGGAGGGCAAGTACTCAGGACGGCTATTGCACTTTCGGCACTGAGCATGAAGCCAGTTAGAGTTTACAACATAAGAGCTAAGCGGCCTAACCCAGGCTTAAGGCCACAACACATGGAGGGAGTCAGAGCACTAGCAATGCTTACTAGAGCGAAGGTTGAAGGGCTAAAGTTAGGGTCAACAACGCTGACATTTCACCCGACAGCCAGAGCTTCAGGCAGAATCAGTATAAATATAGGTACAGCAGGCAGCATTTCACTCGTTTTACAGGCAATTCTACCTGCCCTAGCATTTTCCCATGGAAAAACAGAAGTAGAAATCACTGGAGGAACAGACGTTAAGTGGAGCCCACCCATAGACTACCTCAAACACGTATTTCTGCCGCATTTAAGTAGGATGGGCTATCACGTAGAAATCCACGTTCTACGGAGAGGACACTACCCTAGAGGTGGAGGAAAAGTACGCGTGATCACTGAGCCAGTTAGGGAGATAAAGCCAATCACAGCTGTTGAGCTAGGTGAAATCGTCAAAGTAGAAGGAATATCTCACTGCGTAAGACTCCCCAGGCACGTTGCTGAGAGACAAGCCAGTGCAGCCGCTTCATTTCTCAAAAAAGCAGGATTCAACAATGTAAGCATAAGTGTAGAATGGTATAGACCTGAGGAGGACAGGCACTTGGGGCCGGGTAGCGGGATAGTGCTCTGGGCTAAGAGCAGTAAAGGAGCGATAATAGGATCAGACGCTCTCGGCGAACCTAGGAAGAGAGCTGAAGATGTAGGGATGGAGGCAGCTAGGAAACTGGTAACTGAAATTTCAAAAAGAGCTCCCATCGACAGGCACATTGGAGACATGCTACCGCCGTACATGGCAATAGCAGCTGGACGTTCAGAAATACTCGTTACAGAGCTTACATTACATGCTGAAACCAACATAGCAATTGTCGAGAAAATTTTGAATGTGAAATTTTACGTTGAGAAATATCAAGATGGCAGAGCGAGAATTAAAGTAAACGGGTTAGGGCTGATCAACTCCAGCTACAGCTAATTGACTGGAAGCTTTAGCTAACCTTATCGCCTCCAACAAAACTTCATGCACACCAACTCCGTCCTTCGCCACCATCTTGAAAAGAGAAGCTCCAAGCGCATCTTCACAGCGTTTAACCTGATCTTTTGTAGATATGTCAACCTTATTTAAAACTGGTATTATTGGCGTAGTTTTAAAGGTATTTTTAATTTCTTTGAAGAGAGACAGTTGCTCTTCAATTGTGTACCCGCTAGTTTCTGATGGGTCTAAAATGAAAATTATTGAGTCAGCTAAGTGCTCGATGGCGGCGATGGCCATTCGCTCAATCTTATTCCGCTTGTATATTGGTCGATCCAGTAGTCCAGGAGTGTCTATTACCTGAACTCTGAGGGCGTTTAGCGTTAAGTGGCCGACAACTATCTCAGTTGTCGTGAAGGGGTATTCGGCGATCTTTGGCTTTGCTGTTGAAACTTGGTCGACAAATGTTGACTTTCCAACATTTGGGTAGCCTGCAACAACAATAATCACGCCTTCAGGGTCTACTGAGGGGACTTTGTAGAGGGATTTCCGGACCTTTTCCAGGAGCTCTAACTGCTTTCTAATCCGCCTAATAACAGATAATATTCTTCCGTAGGCTTCTCTCCGAATTTTGCCTACATCTGCTGGAGATGCCGCCTCCCTCACTTTAGTAGTGTACTCCCTAACCAGCTTTCTTATAATTCTCTGCGAGGCTTTCAATTTACTTCTAGCTTTATTGTAATCTTCAAATTTCACTACTAAACCTAGTAGCGTCCGGTAGAATGGGTGTAAATCTCTTGAACTTGGTAGTGCAGCGTAAATTGAATTAAGTTTGCTACACAGGAAGTCGCCCAAAGACCTGATCCTAGCTTCTGCAAGTCTCTTCATCTTTACTATGCGGGGGGCTTGGAGAGGAATGGATGGTGAAGCCTTTAAGCTTCTTCGGTACGCTATGTCGATTAAAGCTTCAGCCGAGGGGATTTCAGGCACTCTTGAAAATGGCTGTTGAACCATGTTTAGGAGACCTCCACACCACTTTACCTGATTTAGCATCCCTAATTTCTACGATGCGGTGGAAGGGAATTCTAGCATTCTCCCCTCCTAATGAGTATTCAAAGCTTCCAGGATTAACTTTAACTACACACCAGGCAGGAATCACTTTTAAGTCGTTGGGAGCTCCTCTATGAATAAATACGATTTCATAGTTCCTCGGATCTTCATTTGGGTGCCAGAATATGCGATTGAGAATCTCCCTAATTCTGCTCATCCAGTTAACCTCAACAGATTATTAGGGCTTCAAGTAAATAAGTAGATGGGATTAAGTAATGAAAAAAGTAATAATCATACAAGGCTCTCCAGGGACGGGGAAAACTACAGTTGCAAAAAAGCTGAGCTCAATCCTCAAAGCTACCCACATAGACATTTCAAGATTAATTGAAAAAGAGGAGCTCTACATTGGAGTAGATGAGGAGAGAAGTGGAGCTAAAATAGCAGATGAAGAGAAGCTGCTGAGAAAACTTAGAGAAATTATTGAGAATAGCAAGGGAGAAGTGATAGTTGAGGGGCATTTCGCCGATATAGTGCCAAAAGAGCTTGTTAAGTGCACAATAGTACTCAGAGTTGATCCTAGAGAGCTTGAAAAGAGGCTAGTCGAGCGCGGATGGCCAGCTAAGAAAGTTAAGGAAAATGTTCTAGCTGAAGTTTTAGACGAGTGCTTAATAAGAGCAATACAAGCTTATGGAGAAGAGAACATTAAAGAAGTAGATGCAACAGGCAAAACTGTCGACGAAGTAGTTAATGAGATATTGAAGGCGATAAGTAATGGTGAGCAGTACCAGCCAGGAAGAGTTAACTGGATTAAGAAGTTGAGTGACGAAGGAGTCCTAGATAGCTTCCTACGCGCATATTCAAGTTTGGAATCCAAGAAACGCTAATATCTTACTCCAAAGATCATTCAGTGAGCTCATGAAGTTATCAGTGGTGAAGCCAGCATCTTCAACTGCCTTCTGAATTCCACCCAGTATTCCAAGGACTATTGAAAAGACAACTGCAAGCGTCATCACTGCAAGAGCAATTAGCATCCCTTCTTCAAGTAATGGAGAGCCTCTTCGATTCTTGAGGAAATCACTGAGCTTAGCGTAGATCTTCCTCACTGCACCCGCCATATTACTGAGGAAGAGCATATTTAAAAGCTCAGTATTAGCTGGGGGAAGAGAAGGTATACTAGAATGTAAACTGCAGTTGATGTAGCGGATATTAGTATTGGGTGCTTGTGGTGGACTGCTAACGATACGAAGTATGCGTTCATGAAATTCATCATAATCATTGCCACGAATAGGGAATTGCTCTCTGACTGGAATCCGACTGAGTGCGCTGTCGTGCTGGTTGCTGAGAGCTTTAAAATTGAAATCAGTGGAGCTAGCCTTGTCATGACGGCAAGAACTGCTGATGAAACTATTGTTAGTAGTGATGCTCTTAACCGCATCTTGGAGTAAAGTAGGTTAACGTAATCCTTGAGGGCCCTATTCTCTTTAAGGCAAGATATTATGGATAGTGCAGTGTCACCAAAGAGTTTAGCATCTTTGTTAAGCGCTCTTGAGAAGAGAATCAGAATTCGCTTGCACTCAGGTGATTTAAGCCTTTTACTTAGAGCAGCTAGGGCATAGGAAGCTGCTCCTCCTGCAGTAATTACCGCTTGGACAGTTGCGGAGAGCAACGACTTTAATTCTCCTGAATACTGTTCGCAAGCCATTAGCAGAGATGTCTCTGGGCTTAACCCAAGTCTGAGGTAGGTGCTAAATATTGTTAGAAAATTTTCTAGCTCTATAACTTCACGGCGCCTATTTTCTGCTTCATGCACTCTCCAGCTAGGTGGTAGAGAGTAAGTTAGGAGGAATAATGGTAGAGCAATTGCAGCAGTTATGAGTGGTAAGCAAAACCATGGTAGTGCAAAAATCTTGACCATGGCAAAGCTAAGTGAAAGAGCGGGCATTAAAAATAGTGGAAGATGCTTGAAATTACGTGTCTTTCTCATAAGTCTTCACCCTAAGAGCTCAACAGCATGACTCGCTAGAGCTTTGGAAGTAAGTACCAAGAGTATTAACTGAAGAGGCACTAGAAGGAACACAAGTGGAGAAAGTGAGAAACCAAGATAAAATAGCAGAAACATGTAAGTGAAAGGGAATAGTAGGCCTTGAACTATAATCAACAAGCAGTACAGCTCTAGCTTTGCACTTTGCTCCCTGTATATCCTCCTTATCTCAGTTGAAGAGTACTTTGAGGTGAAATTTAGTGTAGATGCAGAAATTTCAGGCATGTTTGCAATTGCAATTAAGCCTTGCCTTAGAGTGACTGAGGGCTGGTTGAAAGCATATTCCCTTAATAGCTTTTCAGGTGGGCAGCCATTAATGCAGTTCATCAAGAGAAGATTGAAGTCACGGGATATCATGGGGTAATTTCCGGACTTAACGAAGGCGATTGCATCAATAATAGAGCGCGTTGACAGCAGCACTAGACATAGCTCTTTCAATATAAAGAAAGCATAACGTGAGAAGATTGAGCGATCATAATGGTAAATCTTCAAGGGATATGAAATCGCGAGTATATAGGCGGCGACAAAAAGTAGGAAGGAGAGTACGAGACCAGAAAGTATGTTGAAGCGTAAAAGGAAAACGAGAATGAGAGAAGAGCTAACTGCCGTAATGATTGACAGTGAAATAGCTGAGGAAAAAACGTCTTCCGGAGTGAGATCTAGAGCTCCATACCTAATGGAGACGTAATTTACTGCTCTTCTGTACTCCTCTGAAATTAATCGCGAAGCCACTTTACAAAATAGCGGTGTGCTGAGAAGTTTATAGGCGCGTAAGAGCACGTACGTCACCAATCACCTCCTCCACGTCAAAGAATCCTTTTTGTGAGGAGCAGAATGCCTTCGCGAAGACGTTACTGATAACTTCAGGAGAACTTGCATTCAAGTTGCAGAGGTGCTCTAACAACTCCTTGTAAAAAATTAGCTCCTTAGTGAAGTCTTCCTCGTCAATGGATTCCTCACGCCTTATCTTCTGCAGAGTAGGTGATTCGTAAAGGTTTATGACTGCCTTTAGGGGTTCAGAGTAGGAGTTTCTCTTGAAGACATCTACTAGCCTAATTGAATTCAAAGAGTCGGTTAACCCTGCTATAGCTGGCTCAGTAATCCTAGCAACGTACCTACGATTAACATGAAGGTTAAGCCGCCTTTTCATGAGAACGATCACGTCCAAGTCATTTAAGCAAAATGCAGGAACACCATAGTGTACAACCCACTTCACAAATAGAGACTCAGGAGAACTTGCATGACATGTTTCTAGTCCACGCAATCCAGATGAAAGAGCATAAAGTAAAGCTTTGACGTGTTCTCTGGTCAAGATTTCTCCCAAGTAAAGGTAGTTAGGAGATCTATGCAGAAGCCTTATGACTTCCCAGTACTTTCGCCGTGTAGGGCTGCTTTTTTCAAATGGATCGACTCTAAAGCGCACTTGATGTCTTCCTAGTGGAAGCTGGTCTATACTTTCAACGACAGACTCTATCGTAATTTTTCTCCAATGCAATGGAGTCAGCATGTCAAGTGCATTTATTAGGGTAGTCTTCCCTGTTGCCGGCTCGCCAATCGCCATTATGTTTCTCCTTCGGAATAGGCAAAAAATCAGGTATGCTGCAGCTTCACTTGAAATTGTGCCATTGTTGATTAAGTCGATGATTGTCCAAGGCTTACTCCTAAACCTTCTAAAAATTATAGATGGGCTGCCAACTGTTAGTGGTGGAGCATCGACGGAGACTCTGACGTGAAAGAACTTCGTAATTACATCAGTTTTCAGGGATGGCGAAGAATAGTCGAGTCTGAGGCTGCTCTCTGCTCTAAGTTGAGTAAGTATTCGCTCTACATCACTCTTATTTATTGAAATGTTTGATCTACAGCGCCCCCAACTTGAGTGATCCAAATATATGCTTACACCCGGAGCATCGATAAAGAACTCCTCGACCATGTCGTCTATGAGGAAGGGAAGCAGCTTTATGAAGCCTATCGAATCGAATGCAGCTAGTAGAGCTATCTGAGGCGAGAGGCAGTTATTGACTTCTGGAAATAATCTCCTGGCAGCCTTAATGGCCATGCGAAATTTCGAAAGCAGCAAGCGTGACAAGTATCCATGGCCAGTAGTGAAGTCTGCAGAGTATTTTATCCGCATAAGCGTACTCAAAGACCAGACAATGGGTAAAAATGGACCTAATTCTTCGGTGAATTTTACTTGATAAATTAATTCTGGGTTTTCTGGTAAGCTACATATTTTAATTGAAAAGGGTTTTAGCGAATATTGGCCAAGCACCTCACCTTGCTGAAATAATTTAGGGTTATTAGCTTCTCCAGCGGATAAAAAGGATAGAATAGAGCTGTTTGTAGACTTTAGCCCATCCGACAATTCCTTCTGTACGGACTTTAAGTAGGACACTAGACGTCTAGGGATTTTATGCGAGCCCTTAGTGAAACTGTCTATTATGTTAAGCGCTTTATAGCCGTCGAAGTACAGGTAACCTGTTCTTGGATGCAATAGCAGTGCGTCTTTAAGCGAATTTGAAGTAGATTTATCTGCAAGCAAGTAGTCATACAGATCTCTAAACAGCCTATAATTCTTGAAGCGAAGTAAGTAGACTGCCTTTGCAAGAGAGATTATGTAGTCGCGAAGACGGTGGAAGATGGGTAATTTGAAGGCGAGCGAAATAGCGTTATTATCAAATCTTAAAAGAGGAGCAATAGCGCATACGTGAGATGAGATGCATAACTTTAATCCAAGACTGCTTTTAGCTGGGCATTTCTGCGGACAGAGGAAGGTGATGTTGAGTTTGTTTGAGAAGTGCAGTATTACTGGAGAGAGTAGACATAGGTTGCTCATTGCTCCTTAATTGACAAAAATACTGGACTATTTTAAGCCTCCATTATAGGAGTGTTCTTTCATCAGCCTTCTTCAAGCAGTTTCTAATTATCTTAAAGTGCTGCCGAATAGTGTACTCTGTCGAATTTAGGTGTAGTGCTAAGAGCTTCTGAGAGAGAATTGGCTTACAATTTAATTCTTTTGACACTAATTTATCTGCGACGTAAACAATTGAAACAGCAAGTAAATATGGATTTTTACCCACCTTAACGCGACTGTTGAGGAGCTTAGAGACATAATAAGCTTTTTGCATGAGAAGCAGGAAGTATTTTTCATCGTTTAGGTCGAGGTCTTCAATGCGCCTCTTCACGAACTTCAATTGCTTAAGCTTATTGACTATCTTTGGTAGGTAATCTTCTGGGTCTCTCAAGAAATGCTTGATATTAAGTTTATTCAATATTTCAGCCATCACTCTTGAAACAGTCCTTGGAATTACACGGTGCCCCATGCTTGAGAAGAGGGAAGTCACTTCTCTCAATGTGAGGGGGTATTTTAACTCTCTAGAGGCAATCAACAGTGATGCAGCGGCTAGAGAGTAGCTGGACCCCTTATCTTTCACGGCTTTGAGAGCTTTTAGGTAAATGTAGCTGGACCGCTCATAGACATTAGCTGGGACACGTAGAAAAGCGCAGGCTCTGCGCAGAGCATCCATTGCATCACTTCCCATCTTCATTTGTGCTGAGCGAGAGTAGAGCTTATGTGTATGCTTTAACCTTGAGAATCTCTTGTAGCTTAGAACGTTTCCTCTTCTGTCTTTGAACTGACCTTTACAGCGGAGAATTATAGTTCCTAGACCATTTCGTTTTATCGGCTTTCCATCAGGGCTAACATAAATTTTAAATGAAGCAGAGAAGTCTGAGAGAGGCTCTATTTCAAAGGGCGGTGGCAAAAGCAATCTATCATCAACAAGGCCACAGGATGCGCATACCCATTCTCCATACTTTGATAAGACTAGGGGCCCGCCACACTCTCTACATCTCATAATTCGATTCCCCATTCTAACACCATTTTTAAGAATTAAATAAATCTAAATATTAAATTTTTTCTTATATCTAAATACTTTTAATAGTACATTTTGTAC
>QMRA01000014.1:0-11220 GCA_003649155.1 Thermoproteota archaeon
GAAGAGTCATATAGAGGGGCAGTTAGAGTTGCTCTTGAAGACCCAAGAGTTGGCGGCATACTGGTAATCTACTGTCACACTGCTATAACTGATCCTGGTATGATTGCGAGAGCTATCATTAAAAGTTACATCGAGTGTAGAGCGCCAAAGCCTATTGCTGTTAGCTTTATTGGAGGAGTAGAGTGCAATGAGGGTTTAAAGCTGTTGAACGATGTTGGAATTCCAGCTTATCCATCTCCTGACAGAGCTGCATCATCGCTTGGAGCATATTACCGGTGGGCTAGGTACGCTGAGTTAATCTAGAATTATTCCTTAACTTTGTTTATAACGTAGCTTACTATTTTTTCGGCTATGTTTATTTTAGATATTTGTTGCAATCCTTGCCATCCAGGCGTGCTATTAATTTCGACTACATAGTAGCCTTTTGAGCTTTCGAGAATGTCTACTCCAGCCACTTCGCACCCAATTTCTTTTGCAGCTCTAATTGCTAACTCTTCAAGTTCACTGCCCAACTTTGCTGGTTTGGGTTTGGCTCCTTGAGCTATATTTGTTTTCCAGCTTGTAGCTTCTCTGTACATTGATGCTACAACTTCATCTCCAACTACAAATGCTCTAATATCTCTTGTTCCGTGTGGTATGAACTCTTGAATGTAAATTACGTTTCCTATAATTTCCAGAGTTCTGAAAACTCTAACTGCTAAGTCGAAGTCATTTACTCTAATTATTCCCAAACCTCTAGACCCGAATAGAGGTTTTACGATGACATCTCCACCTAGCTCGAGAAATAACTTCAATGCTGCTTCAACATCTTCGGTTACTGCTGTTCTTGGTACTGGTATGCCATTTCTCTCGAGTAGCATGAGTGCGTGGTACTTATCAACACATTGTTCAATGGCCTTTGGACGATTGATGACTGGCAATCCCGCCATGTCGAGCCTGTGCAGTATGTTGAGCCTGAATATGACTTCTTCAAGTGAGCCTCTTCCAATTGGTCTAACTATAATTGCTGCAACTTCTTTAGCTAGGTTTATCCCCTTATATTCTATAACTGGCTCTTCTCCAATTCTAGCGACTACTTTTGAAAGGTTTATATAGATTACATCGTGCCCTTTCCGCTTAATTGCCTCTCCTAATTGAGTTGAGCACCAAGATTTTGGATTTCTAGTTACGACTCCAATTAACATATACTTTCAATAATTCCTTCGCTTTCCTAAGTTTTAAGCCATCTGCTCGGCTTTATGTAGTCTAATCCTCTCGCCTCAAATGATCCAACTTGAATTCTATGATACTTACACCCACTACTAACGTCAATTACTTCTTCCAGCTTTCCCTTCACGTATATTTTCTCTCCAGCTTTAGCTACGTCGCAGTATAGTCCCTCAAAGCTGACAACTTCTCTTATGTCTTTAACTTTCGGACCATCTATTACTTCAACTTCACCGACAACATACTTGCATGGTAGAAAAATTGCTTCTTTTGCATCTGTGACTGTGCACTTCACCGTAATCATTCCTTTAGACCTGTAGATTTTTGATCCGTATTTTTCATTTACTTCATTTTCCAGTTTGACTGGGTGGAGTGAGAAAAATCGGTTTTTATATATTCCTGCATACCACCTTTCTCTAAGTAGTATTGTCGCTTCTTTAAAGGTTAATGCGTGAATCCTAGAGATCTCACTTGCAAATTTCTTGATTTCATGTGAATTTAATCTTCTGAAATTTACATTACTTTCGAGTAATTCGGCTAGTGCTTGTTTAACTTTTATCGAGTTGCTTCGACCATAAATTATTAGGTCTATGTCTGAAAAAAGGGGGTTGTGGATTTTTACTAGAATTGAGCCTGTAATGCCAAAGTAGCTTATTGGTATTTTGCTTTTGGATGAAATTTCTCGGATTATTTCTGCTGCTATTTGTTCGAGGCTGTCTTGAGGGTTTTTTATTATTTCTTCTGCTCTTTCTTCAGGTTTATAGTGTTTCTTTATTTTATCTAGAGGTACTCCTATTATTTCGATGTTCAGGTATGGGTCGTAGTATACGTATTCTGGGTATTGTTTTTGCAGGTAATCTTTAACCGCTTGTACTCCGGATGCACCGTAGTGTGGAAGTATTCTTCCGTATTCTTTTCCTTCTTTTCTCCAGCCTAATCTTGCTACTTTTTCCTCTCTCCAGGGTATGTATTTTAGGTAGGATATTACTCTGTTTTGAGGATGCGTGTTTCCAACTACGCAGAAGAGCATTCCTTCCTTACTTTCTATGAAGTCTCGGTCTCTGAATTTTCGCATTGTTAGGTTAAAGTGTTTCGAACTTAATGGACTTCTTTATTACTTCGACGTTTACATAGCCGCTTTTATATGTTGCTCCTGTCTTCCTGTTGGTGAGTGTGATTGTTGCTGGTGCGAATAGTCCTGGATCGACTTGGTAGAAGTCGAAGTTGTAGCTCTTGAAGATGTCGTAGAATGGTCTTCCATAGTCTCTCGAAGTTGATGACGGTACTTTCTTTACTATTTGCTTTAGCTCCTCCTCGTCTTCAACGTCTACTAGGTATGTTGTTTCTCCTCCATATAGTATCATGTCGTTTGTTCTGCCCATCATTTTCATGGAGTTTGGATGTACTGGTGCTATTGGGCAGATGCCTGATCCGCTAATTATCTTCTTTATGTCGAATTTCAGTTCGTGGAGTTTGTGTATTCCCGTCTCTACTATTCTTGCGCTTATTTGTACTGATCCAGCTATGCTGTTTGTGGGTGTGACTAAAATGTAGAGGTCTTGAGGCTTTACATTGCACTTCTCTGCTATTAACAGTATTGCCTCATCTGGCGGTAGTTTTGAGGCTTCTAGAACTATTACTGCCTCATCTGACGTGTCTTCATATTCTATTTCTTCGTAGAGGGCCTTGGGCTTCTTTGATAGTGCTCTAGCTGGTCCCGACCCCATTGCGAAGTAATTTTCAACGCTTATTTTCCAGCCTGCGTACTGGGATGCCATGCACGCGATTACTGGGTAGTCTGTGTATACGTTTACGACTGGGAGCACTATTTCTCCGTAAATGCTGTGGGCTAAATTTACTTCTGCTAGTCCGCCTAGACATACTTTGGATGCATATATTCCTGCTAGGAAACCTCCCTTAGCTTTAACTCCGCAGTCTATTACTGTAGCTCCGGGTGTAGTTTTAATTACATCTACATTCAACTCGTCTTTTCTACTTATCATTTCGTCAACTATCTTTAATGCTTCTTTATTGACGCTAATCACTCTACTCACCTCCCTCCTCTAAGAGTTTAGCATAATTCTTTAGGTGGGGGTTATTTGGTATTGATACAAACAATCTTCCATATGCTCTCCTACTTGCCAAGTAGTCTCCTAGGAACATGTAGAATGGCCCCTCGATTTTTTCTCCTTTAACTTTCGTGGCTTTTTCTATGCTTTCGATGTAGAATGATGGTAGTATTGAGTCCACTCTTCCGCAGATCACTATTTTTCCGCCTGTCATGTCAGCTCCTGCTCTTCCTGGGCAGTTTCCTCTTATCAGTATGCTTCCACCTCTCATTTTCATTCCTGGGAACTCTAGACAGTCTCCGTCTATGATTATGGCTCCCTTTATCATTCCCAAGCCTACTTGTACTCCTGCATTTCCGTGGATGACTATCTTTCCTCCTTTCATTCCCATGCCCTGCGGCTCTCCTCTAAATCTTGCTCCCACATGGTTTCCTGCATTTCCGTGGATTTCAATTAAGCCATCAACCATTTCTGCTCCTACCCAAGATCCTGCGTTTCCGTGGACTGTGATTTTTCCTCCCGCCATGTGCTTTCCAAGGTAGTGTCCTACGTCTCCTTTGACGATTATCTCTCCAGCAGACATGCCTTCTCCAATTCTCCACAGCTTATTGCAGCTGTTTTCGATGATTATCCTAATATTGTCTGGGGATTCTCCCACTTCTCCTTTAACTTCAAATAGCTCTCCGAGCTTTCTTTCTCTATTTCCTTCATAGATTACTTGGCTGATTATTTCGTTGATGGATTTTCCAGCAAAATTATTTGGGGTGACTACTTCTAATTCAACTGGTACTCGAAATTCTCTTTTGGGTTTTAGAATTACCTCATAAATCTTCTCCATTCTATACACCTCCAACTTTTATTGGCTGTGGATGTCTTAGCTCATGATCATGAATTTCATAGTTTTCAAAGCTTATCGTATACCATTCATTGAACTTTTCTTTGACTTCTCCAAGAACCTCCTGCATTAATGCATCTTCTACTTTGGCTTCAACATAGTATGTCTTTCCATATCCATACTTTACTAGTTCTCCGTCTTTTACGACTATTTCTCCTCCCTTGATAGTGTATAATGCGCTGCTGAATGCCTTTTCTATTACTTCATAGTTTTCTGAGAAGTCTACTTCTGCTGGATTTAGGTCGTATATTGCTACGTCAGCATCTGCCCCTGGCCCTAGGTGTCCTTTGATGTTGTCTAGGCCAAGTAGCTTTGCAGGTCCTGCTCTCGTTATTACTGCGATTTCATATAGGCTGTATTCCCTGTCAATTGAGGGTAATGCGACTTCTCTTAATGCTCTCTTGTTCAGTTTTTCAAGAACTTTTTCTCTTGCCTTTTTACTCATTAGCCAAGCAATTACTTCTGGATAGCTTGTGAATGGACCTCCATTTGGGTGATCTGTTGTTAATACTACTTTCCATGGGTCTTGAACGAGCAGTGCTACTTCGAGTCCTATGCACCACTGAATTGCATTTACGTAGTTTTTCCTCTTATAGGTGAATGGAACTATGCCTGCTGCTGCTTCTGCTTCTACTTCTGCTCCTCCCCACTTCCACTTTGTAGTGTGGTATAGGGCGTACTCGAATGGAGCGTCTGCTGTCATTGTTGTTGCTTCTCCAAATATTATTTGACCCATGTCGAGGGTTACGTGGTTAACTGAGTTGATGTACTTTGCAATTTCCTCTGCTCTGCTCTTCAAGTTGGCCCATCCAACTCCGCCATAGCTGTTGAATTGTACGTGGGTTATGTGTATGTTTACGTCCTCGTCTGCCAGGTCTGATACTGCCTTCATTGTCTCTATTGTGGTTTGATAGTTTCCTGGTATTCCTAGTCGGTTGCAGTGTACGTGAATTGGGTGTGGGAGCTTTAGCATTTTATTGACTTTGCATAGTCCTCTAACTATTTCTCTTGGGGTTATGTTGAATGGAGGTATTTGGTCGTCTAAGCCTAGTCCATATCCTTTGCCTCTTATCCATGGTATAGCCACGCCTGGGTCGACTATTTTGATTGCATAGCCTTTGGTTGCTTTGAGTAGCCAAGCTACGAATGCAGCGCACTTTTCAATGTCTCCTTTTTCTAGGTATTTTAATACGAACCAGTTTGAGT
The DNA here is from genome assembly GCA_003649155.1 of Thermoproteota archaeon. Lineage (GTDB taxonomy): Archaea > Thermoproteota > Methanomethylicia > Culexarchaeales > Culexmicrobiaceae > Culexmicrobium. Next base: position 5,377 of record QMRA01000014.1, read on the forward strand.
CCATTAATATGAATACTGCTTTGTCAAGTATTGGCGTGTCGTCTAATTCTTCATGTGTGTGCCTATTTTTGAGTGGGGGTGATGCTGGGTCGATAGCTGTTGTCCAACCCATTTTTGCGTACTTGTAGCCGACTACTGTTGTTGAGGGTGTTGTTATTCCTGTTCCTGACCTTCTGACTCCTGGTATCAGCTTTACGATGCTGTAGTAGTGGTCTTCTGGGCGCATTAACCTTCCCAGGTTAACTTTTGGCCCAGCGATGTGCGTGTGCATGTCTACTCCGCCGGGCATGACGACCTTGCCTGATGCATCTATTACTTTGGCTTTAGATTCGTCGATTTCACTTAGAGGTACTATCCTGCCATTCTTAATGGCAATGTCCATTTTCTCTCCATCAATTTTGTTTATTGGGTCGTAAACGTAACCATTCTTAATTAATATTTGATTATTCAAGCAGACACCCCCTTAAGCTTCTTAATCTCGCGGATTAGCATCTTCATAATTTCCTCATCACTTGGCACTCCAGGAGGTGGGTCTACTAGCTTCTTTAGTCTAAGTGGAACTTTGTCCATTCTGTATGCTGATCCTTCACATTCTACTCCTACTATTGCTGCTGGTATTACGATTTGGGATATTAGGCTGGTTAGGTTCCACTTAGGGTCTATGGTTATGACGGGTATTTTGGTTAGGTTTTTCACTGCTTGTGCGGGGAAGTGAGCTACTGGATCTGAAGCTACTATGAGTGCTGCGTCTACATCGCCATTTAATAGCAGGTCTGTAGCTGAAGTTACTCCTGGATTATGCCTCGGGTATCCCCTGCTGAAGTCGACGGCAAATGGAAATCCAGTTGCCCATAGTGTTGCCATGTTTGCTCCTACTACGTTGTAGTGCCCTCTCATTGGCATTAAGACGAATTTTGTCCAGCTGTTCAGTTCTTGGACTAGCTTAATTACTTCCTCGATGTTTCTTCCTTTTCCTTTAGTCATTGTCACTCCTAGTCCAAAGAATAGTGCTCCGAACTTGGCTGACCTCATGATATCTGATAGCTCATAGATTTTTTCTGTTGGCACGCCTGAAACTTCATCTACTTCGATGTCTAGGTCATTTATTGCCATTCTGAGAGCTTTGATGAGCTCATAATCTCCTCCTGGCTTTACCTTAATGAATAAGTCGGCTATCCTAGCTGTTGGCGTTTCTCGCACGTCAATTACGATGATTTTTCTCTCTTTACGCGTTTTCACATATGCTCCTTTTGCCATCGCACTATACCTTGCTGGGTGCTTTGGGTGTGCGTGGAATGGATTGCAGCCCCAGTAAATCATTAGGTCTGCGTGGTTTCTTATTTGTCCTAGAGTTGCAGCTACTGTTCCGACTTCTTGTACTCCGAGTATTGTTGGGCCGTGGCACATTACGCTCGTATTGTCTAGTGCTGCTCCAAGCAGTTCTGCCAGCTCTACGCCTAATCTTATGGCTTCAGTAGAAGTCGAGCTCCACCCATATATGAGTGGGTATGACGCATTGACAAGTATTTCCGCTGTTTTCTTAATTGCATTTTCGAGACTAGTTTCTACGAACTTTCCATCAATCTTAATCATTGGCTTTAAGACTCTATTTTCTAAATAGTGAGCTATTTTTGACCTTCCAAGCGGGCAAGCCCGCTTGACTTCAACTATTCTTCCATTACTAACTTTAACTTCTAGGTCATCGCATAGACAGCCACAAAAGCTGCATATAACTGAAGTGTAAACTTTTTCTCCACTTGGTTTTTGAGTTTCAATCTCTTCGAATTCGACGCTCGGAGCTTCTATTCCGAAGTTGGTGATTATTAATTCTCTTTGGGTTGGTGGAGCTTTATCTGTGACTTTTAATTCAGCTCTTATTCCCTTGAATGTTGGCATTCCAGATCCGTACGTGTATGGGTCTGTTACTAGATTTGCCCAGGGGCCCATGGGTATGAATGCTACTCCTGGGTGCTTGAATTTGGATTTGACAGCCCTAACTACTACGCTTCCAAACTTCGTTGAAACCTCTACGCTTGCGTTTTCTGAAATTCCAAGCCTAGCTAGATCTTCAGCATCTAGTTCAATGATAGCGACTTTTTCGTAGTATTCGGTTGTGAGTTTTCCCTTATCAATCGCTACTCCTTGATCTATAGTTCTTCCCGTTACGAGTGTTACCTCTATTTTACTTTGATTCATGTTCAGATTTTACCTCCTCCATTTTTACTGGCTTTTCGATAAGTTTCGACTTTATCATTATTGTTCCATCTTTGTAGTGTGGCCTTCTGATCAAGTAGTCTCCGTACTTCTCAATCTCTCTAGCTTCATCTGCTAGTCGGGCTGCATGCCTCATCAATTCGTGGGCTGCAGCGCATAGCGTCGTGTATTCCTCCCAATCTTTTAAGACGAAGCATGCTTTCGTGGTTAGATCTGCAACTCGCTTGGACATTTCAAATGCTGCCATGGCTTTAGCTTTGGCGTATGGATTATTGAATTTAGCAGCTTTTGCTGCAGCTTTTCGGTTGACGATTATTGTTGGAAGTTCAGGTTTCTCGCCTTTCTTAATGGCTTCAATTGCCTTGTCAACTGCCTCGTAAATTATATTGAATGCGCCAGTTACTGCTAGAACTTTAATTAAATCTGAGTTGTAGACTGCCATTTCAACTGGATCTAAGAATTCTCTTCTTGCTCCCAGCATTGAGTCTGCTTCTACTATTATGTAGCCGAATCCTTCCTCTTTGAGCTTGTCTGCAACTTTCTTTGTTGGAGCGTCAGCTATAACTATGGTTGGAATGCCCTTACTCGCGATGAGCTCTCTAGCTTTAGTTGGTCCGGGAAGAGCTGCATTTGGAGTAGATATTATTACTAGGTCAGGTTCAAATTCCAATGCCCTTTTCGCAATATCTACCGCTCTCTCTTCATCAAGCTTAGATCCTGAACCGAAAACTCTAACGTCGATGTCCTTTCTATCAGCTCGCTCATCCAGTAAGTATTCAAGTAGTGGACTGCACCCTATGCATCCGATCTTTACAATGCTTATCTTCACAACCCTCTGATTCATGTCAAACACCCGCATCATTCTTTATGCTTGTACAATGAATTTAAGCTTTAAGTAAATTTGCTTTCAAACAAAGTGTAGCATATAAATATGCTTGAATTTTAGATTATATCGCATTTGGAGGTGTGGTTTAGTGATAATAAATGGGGTTGAAGTTGAAGAGACTTTTGCTGAAGCCTTTCCAATGTATGCTACTAGGATACTCATCACAGCTGTAAATGAAAAATGGGCTTTAACTGCAGCTCAAGTAGCAACTGGATTTGCAACTTCAATTATCGCCGCGCCTGCAGAAGCAGGTGTAGAGGGGCTGGTGCCACCAGATGAAACTCCTGATGGTAGGCCTGGAGCTCTCATTCAGATATATCATAGGTCAATACCAGAGTTGAAGTTTCAAGTGCTAAGCAGAATTGGTCAATGCGTATTGACTTGCCCAACCACTGCGGTCTTCAATGGCCTCCCCAAAGCGAAGCGATTCATCACTGTAGGAGGTCCCCTCTCGAAATTTGGCGATGGATTTGAAGTTAAAGATGAGATTTACGGTAAGACGATGTGGCGCATACCTGTTATGGAAGGTGAGTTCCTAATTGAAGACAAAATCGGCATAGTGAAGGCAGTTGCAGGTGGCAATTTACTGATTTTAGCTGAAAGCCAAAGTGCAGGTTTAGAAGCTGCAGAGAAAGCTATTGAAGCAATTAAAAACAGCGTTAAAGGTGTAGTCATGCCATTTCCAGGGGGTATTGTTAGGTCAGGGTCGAAGGTTGGATCATTGAAGTATCCAAAACTTATAGCTACAACGAATCACCTATTCTGTCCAACTCTTAAGGACAAGGTTGCTGACACTAAAGTTCCACCAGATGTGAATTCAGTTTATGAAATAGTAATCAATGGCCTTGACGCCAAGAGGGTGCTTAGAGCTATGGGCGTTGCAATTCTGGCAGCGGCTTCAGTTAAGGGAGTGAAGAAGATTACAGCTGCAAACTATGGTGGAAAACTTGGTAAATACAAGCTATATACTACTGAAGCAGTAAATTTAGTGAAAAGCGAGCAGTAATTGTAGCCACCGTAAATTGAGCATTAAATCGGTTTTCTTCCACGCTTTTTAGCAATATTCCCTAAGGCTTATTTTACTACACTTTCTTTTTCTAGGCGATAATCTCCCTAAATGTAGAGGTGGTCAGTACGCGTAAAAGCATGGTGCTGCTCTGCATGGGATTTGCAGGTTGGACTTTAAGCTACATTTTAAGGATGATGCTTCCCCCAATTTTCCCTCTAATTATCGAAGAATTGGGTTTAAGTGGATTTGAAGCTGGTATGCTCATGTCTGCATTTTTCTCAACTTATGCTTTAATGCAGCTTCCTGCAGGCTTTTTAACTGACAAGCTTAGTAGGAAGTCTATGATCTCTATTTGTATTGCTTTATCTTCAGCTGCTGCACTCTTTTCAGCTTTAGCTTCTGATTATGGTCAGCTTATTCTCGCCAGGGCTTTGTTCGGGTTAGCTGCGGGATTGTATTACTCTCCAATGATATCTATGATATCTGACGCATTTGAGCCTAAACATAGAGGTAGAGCTATTGGTTTCTTCATGTCAGGTTCTAGATTAGGATCTGCATTAGCTCCAATATTAGCAGTTCATATAGCAATTTCATATGGATGGAGAATGGCGTTCATTGCTTGCGCATTACCAGGATTCATATTAGCTTTAATTTTCTATCTCCTCGTTTCAGAGCCGATGAGGGATGAAGTGAAGTCAATGTGCTCATTAGCATTAATTAAGGCTAATTGGCGACCTCTATTTATTGCATACATACTTCCAGCAGTTTCAATGATGGCTTCCATGGGGTTAGCAACATTTCTTCCAATGTACTTCATAACTTGCAAGGAATTAAGCATTGAGAGTGCTGCGCTGATAGTATCATTGTCATTTCTAGCCGGATTTGCTGGACATATTTTTGGCGGTTTCCTGACTGATAAGCTTGGTTGCAAGTATGCTATGTTATCAACTTTAATCTTAACTCTTGTTTCAATTCTTTTATTGCATACTATTTCCGGTAGCGCAATTGTTTTTCCAGCTATCTTTTTTGGGTTTATTAGCGTTAGTGGTGCAGCACCTACAATAGCATATACGGTAGAGTCCTCCCCTGAAGGTGTGAGAGGTTTTTCTTTGGGAATTGGGAACACTACTGGCTTTATAGGAGCTTCTGTTGGTTCTGCAGTTGGAGGGCTGATAATAGATTTACTAGGCTATGATCAGCTATTGACTTTCATCTTTACCATATATGCACTTGCACTCCTTATCACAATGTTCATTCCCAATAAGTAAAGTGGATAATTTAGATTAAGTTAAGCTTCGCTAGAGTTGGTTTAACTTCACTTAGCTTTGGTAAGCTGTTTTTAGCTCCTATTCTAGTTGTAGAAATTGCAGCTATAGCATTAGCAATTTCAACAGCTCTTCTTAGATTTTCTCCATTAAGAAGCGCCCATATGAATCCGGCTGAAAATGAGTCTCCAGCTCCTGTCGTGTCAACCACATCAACTTTGATTGGAGAGATGCTGAACTTTTCAGCTTCAGTCCACACTTCAACTCCCATGCTACCTCGTGTTATTATAACAGCTTGAGGTCCAAGATTTAGTAAGTCTTCAGGGGAGCTGAGCTTGCATGTAAGTGAAGACTCTAAGAGAAGCTTCCATCCAACCTCATTCATTATTACGTAGTCGGAATTTGCTAGTATGCTTTTTAATTTGCCGAGTCCCATCCTTGCATATGGAGTTAATAATCTGTATATGACC
>QMRA01000015.1:0-10208 GCA_003649155.1 Thermoproteota archaeon
ATGTACTTTATCTCTGTCAAAAAGTTCACTCCTTACCTCTACCAAGATCTGGCATCGACAGTGCTTTGCTAATATCCTTCCTAAGCTCTTCAAACTGCTTCCTAACCAAGTTCTCCTGCTTCTGAACCGTTTTAATCCTAAGCTCTAGGGTTTCCTTCTGGTCAGTAAGCTCATTTACGATTTGCTCCTTACTCGTCTTGAACATAACGTATCCAGCAGTCTTGTAGATTTCAGCATCCCGACCTAACTTTTCAACCTGCTCTAAAGCATGTTCTACCTCTCTCAGCTGACTTTCAAGCTGCTGCCTCCTCAAAATCAGCATTCTGAGCTGCTCTTGAAGTTCTTGAAGTCTAATCAATTTACTCTCAATTTCAGGCGGTATCTTCTGCGTCAAACTTTACACCTCACTGCCTTAGCATTAACATCCAAAGTTAAAATGTTTGTCGCTTTAAAAACGTAAACTAGACACTTCACTTAGGCTTCTAGAAATAGCTGAAACCCACCTCAAGTAAGAGTTGACAGCAGCTCTTAAAGCCGCAGTCGAGTCCGCCTTCAACTCAATAATTATGAAGCGGCCGTCCAACTTCAAGTCAACAACCACTCTAGGAGAAGGCTGACTTTCAACTTCAGGCTTCAAAGCTTTAAAAACAACTTGAGCCAAATCCTTAGAATTCAAGTCTAATCTAAACTTAGCTTCAGCCACCCACAACCTCTTCACCCCACGGAGAAAAAAGCTTCCTAATCGAAAGCCAAGCACTCTTTACACTAATTAGAGGACCTACAGGAACCCCATATTTATCAGTGAAAAGAAGGCTGCAGAAGACGTTTTTCCTCGGAATCAACCTCAAAATAGCTGAGCTAGAAGGTATTGTGTTGAGTTTGTCACTCGAAATAATCTGAGACTTAAGAGCACTGGCCAGAGCTTCAGCAAAAGACATGATTTCACTGCTACATCCCACTTGAGGGAATATGTATAGATGAGAGGGAATCATAGACTTAGCGCGCTGAAACTCTCTAACAAGCTTCACACCCGCAATGTTAATGGTAGGTGGAAGCTCAACAAAGCTTTCCCTGGAAACAGAGAAAAATCTAATCCTACCAGGATTACCCTTAAAAACAGACACTAAAACAACTCTGTCAGCGCCTAACTCTAAAGCTCTAAGAGCAACGTCACTTAAGCTCATCTTACCTCGATTAACCTTAATGGCCCTCGGAAGAGCACGCTGTAAGTCTTTACAAAAACTCCTCGTTCTCCTAGTAGGTCGCCTTGAAGTTGTAATGAGGTACTCGTAAGACATCACTGGACACTAGCGCCTAACTCTGCCAGTTAGCGGAACATACGCTCCACCAGCAAAGGTATGGCCGCATTTTCTGCAAGTCCATATTCCAACGCTAAGGCGCTTTAGCTTCCCTCTAGTCCTGCACCTTGGGCACCTGTGAGGAGCCCGCATTGCCTCCTCAATTTCTTTAACTCTAAGCCTAATGGTAGAGCCATACCTAGCGCCAAACCTACCTGCACTGCCAACCTTCTTTGTCCTACCCACTCCAATCACCCCTTAGACGGCTCTTTAAACTTCTCATAAGCCTCAAATAGCTTACTCCTCAGCTCCTTCCCCTTCTCTATTGCTAAGTCAACTGCCTCCAATATCTCCTCTGGAGTAAATACTCCTGGAAAAGCTTTCTGAAAAGCACAGGTGTTTCCATCCTTAGTTGTGAAGACTGTTAACCTGCAGTCTAAAACGTTTTCCTCTTCAAGCGTCGGGTCGACTATTAGCGACTGCCCCAGCTTTCCAATAGTCACTGCAATTGGGTAGTCCCTCAGCTCCAACGGCTTCCTATCCTCAGTTATAATCACTTCCTCGCCGTCAACCTTAACTACCGGAATCTTAGTGTCCATCAAAGCAGCGAGAGCAGCAAGAGCAGAAGCATCCATTAAATTGCCATTGTAGTCCAGCACGTAAATGTCAACCCATATCATCCAAACCTTCTTACCTGGAATTATGCATAGGTCCTTCAAGTTTATAGCTTCACTCTTCCTTATCCCTCTGTCAACAACCCTAGCAAGTTCAATGGCATTTTCATCTGGAGGACCAGGCTCAAATGAAGGTGAAGCTAGTGGAACAAACTCCGCATTAACCATTAAAACTCCTTCATCAGGAGTGTCTGAGAACGGCGTTCCAATTTCAGCCTTAACTCCAACCATCACGTAGGTATTGCCAATTCTAACTCCAGCAGAACCATCAGCCTTTCCGGCAACGCCGAATTCTATTGAAATTGGCCTATAGTCCTTTAGTCCTCTACCGTCAATTCTAGCTCCCTTAGAAGCCAAGTTAAGCAAGTAAGCCTTATTCAAATTTACTGGCACTTTACTTATCACCGCTAACCTCCTCCACAGACTCTTCCTGAACTCCTCCAAACTTCCTCCTCAAAGCATCCTTCTGAACCTGATAAATCTTCTCACAGGCTTCAAGAGCCATTTTAAAAGCCTTTTCAAACTCCTCTCTAGTCAGTATTCCATCCATTTGAAGCAGTGTTACAACACCCTTACTTGGCATGTATGCTACAGGCATGTCCACTTCCCCATACTTATCCTCCAAGTCGCAAAGGTCCACTACTATTTGTCCATCAACCTTTCCAACTGCACATGCAACTACTAGGTCTCTCATTGGAATTCCAGCATCTGCTAAAGCTACTGAAGCGGCAGTTACAGCTGCACAGCGAGTGCCGCCATCAGCTTCCAAGACCTCAATGAAGACGTCAATAGCAGTTCTAGGGAAGCGGTCAAGCAGAATTGCAGGCTCCAAGGCTTCCCTAATAACTTTAGAAAGCTCGATTTCCCTCCTTGACGGTGCTGGGGACTTCCTCTCCTCAACCGAAAATGGTGCCATGTGATACCTGCATCGTAGAAGAGCTCTATCTGGTAAAGCTAGGTGCTTAGGGTGTAGCTCTCTAGGCCCATAAACTGCGACCAGCAGCTTACTCTTACCCTGCTCAATGTAAGCTGAGCCATTAGCATTAGCTAGAACTCCAACTTCAATCTTTAAAGGCCTAAGCTCATCAGGCTTCCTACCGTCAACTCTCAATCCGCGCTCATCAATGAGCACTATTCGTTCCTCACTCATACCACATATCAACCCCAATTCAATTGACCATTCCTTTTTGTCAAATCATAAATATAAGTTAAGCGCTCAACTTCCACTCTCAATTCTACTTTTCTCCTCCTTAATCATTTTGCGAACTCTCTCAGTTAATCCGGGGATTTGCGCTTCCATCTCAACCTTCCTAACAACCTTAACTGCAATGTCCTCGTACTTAGAATTCTTAGCTGAAATCCACACTCTTCCATTTTGCCCAACAATCACTTGGCAGCCAAGCTCCTTCTTGATCATGTTGATCATCGACCCCCTCCTCCCAATCAGCCTAGGAACTTTAGTTGGCGAAATTTCAAGCAGTCGCCCGCCTGTCAGCTTACCATAACCCTTACCCTTAGTAGTAAGCATTGGATTCCTAGTCTTGTCGAAAACGATGACTTCACCTACGATCACATCTCCGACGTCAAAGTACTTCCTAATATTCTCCTTAGCAGGGTCTATCGGCCTGGGTAGAGCGTCTACTACTTGGAGAGTAGCAGTGTATGGCGAATTGATGTCTACTTGCCAGCTGGTCGGAGAGTAGTCTGTTATAACTCCAATGACTACGTCGCCAACTTTAGGTATGTAGCAGCCTTTCAATGCAATTACGCTGACAACCTTATTCTTAATTTCAGCTAGGCCTACTACTGCAGAGTATATCTTGTCGCCTTCCCTGTACGTGTTCGGCCCAGCTTCAAACCGGCCTTCAGCCAGTAGCTCACCTGGAAGAACTAGCTTCCTCCTATCGACGTGAACTGTCAAGCTACTTCCTCCCCACCTGCCCAACTATCTCAACTTGAGCTTCACCCTTCGAAATCTCATTCACTTTAGATATGAACGACGGCTGAAGCCCAGCTGGCATCTCAACTTCACAGAGCCAACTTCCATCTGAAAGCCACTTAGACTGCTTAATTGAACCAAACCTAGAGACAACTCCATAAGCTTTACCAGCATAAGCTGGCGGAAACTTAACTCTAATTATTACATTAGCAATTTTTAGGGGGAGAACGGTTCTCAAAGCCTTAATAACGGCAAGAGCCTGCTCCTCGGCATCCTTGAATGGGTCGATTGGAACACCAACCTCCTCCATAGCCAATTCAATTCTCTTAGGAGGATGGGGGAGGCCAGTTCTAGGGTCAACGCAGTTTCTAGAAATTATACTAATTATCTGCCTCTTCTTCGCCTCAATCAGCTCTCGCCTCTGCTCAGCAGTTAACTGAAGCTCACCTTTCTTTACAATGACCTCGGCAATCTTGTATACATCGTCAGTCCCAAAAACCTTTAAAATAGAAGCCTCTGAAGCCTTCAAACCCTTACGGGCATCCTTATAAACAATATCGCTTATCAGCATCTCCCTCAAGTCTACAGGCTTTCCAGACTTAAACTTCCAAGCCAAGTCAGGGTCAACCAGTATCTCGAAGCGCTCACCTTTAAAAAAGTACCTTGCTATAACCGCTTTTTGCCCACTCATAGACATCACCCAGTAAAACTACTCGGAAGTTACCTTCTTAATCCACTCAGCGATCTCCTCGTTAGTTAACTTCCTAAATCTCCTATCCTTAACAGAAGCAACCCCGATCTCAAGCTTCTCAGGCTCAAGAGCTCCCTCAACGACAGGCATCAAAGCTTTTATTGCAAGTATGATCGTCTCCTCAAGAGTTAAGTTTGGATTATAATTCTTCTCTAAAAATTCAGTTACAGGCTGGCTTCCAGCTCCAATAGCTCTAGCATAGTAGCCAGCGTAAGCTCCGCTAGGCTCGGTCATAAATAGCCTCGGCCCATTTCCATCTACGCCTGCAATGAGTAGTGAAACTCCAAATGGCCTTACTCCTCCATGCTGAGTATATAGCTGCATTAAATCGCTAATTCTCCTAGTCAAAACCTCAACGTCTATAGGTTCATCATAAAGCAGCCTATTTATTTGAGCTTGAGTTCTAGCACGATCAATCAAAACTCTAGCATCTGAAGGTATTCCAGCATAAGTAATACCAATATGCTCATCAATCTTGAAAATCTTCTCTATAGAGTGAAAATCAATTAAAGGAAACAGCTTCCTCTTCTCAGCTATAAGTACAACTCCCTCAGGGCACTTAAGCCCAAGAGTAGTGAAGCCTTTTCTCACAGCCTCCATAGCATACTCAACTTGAAATAGCCTGCCGTCAGGGGAGAATATCGTAATAGCCCTGTCATAGCCCATTCCAGGCGGTGTAAACATTTAATTCACCTCCAGCACTAACCTCTAGTTAAATCTAGTTACTTTGAAAATCTTTAAAGCAATAAGCTTTACGGCATAAAAACTAAATTTCGCTTAGACAACTCCAAAGTAAACTGAAAAGTAATTTAGGAAGTAGCAGGTCCCCTTAAATAATTACGTTCTTAAACCACATAGCAAGCGGACCGCAGATAGCTTTCAAACCATAAAACAAGTCGTTTAAGTGTTTGGGGTCGGTTCGTCGCGAGGACTTCATTCTCCGCCCGAAGTCAGACATGGGACGGCTTCTTCATCCCCCACATCTAGACCTCTAGGGAGGCTATTAAGTATTTCCCTAGCTTTTCTAAGAGTACCAGTCACCTTAACAACGTGCACGAGGACAGGTATACTGTCAATTTCACTAATGGTGGCTAAAGCAGCCCTCAACTTCACAACTGCCCTATGATTACACCTTATTATGCCGCGCATAAGGCGGTCATCGTAATCTATCAAGTTTATATGAATTGAAGCAGCACCAACCTCGCCGTAAAGCTTCAACGTAGCGTCAAAAATGTGCCTCAACAACTGCAACTTGCTAAGTTCAATAGGCTTAGGAGAGTGTATTTCGAATATTAAGTATCTATTTCTCCATTTTCTCACCAAGAAATTCACCCTTCCTTATCAATCTGACTCCAGGCATAATATAATATTCACTCAGCTTCTCTCTATTCTTTAGAACCAGCTCTAAAGGTATTTTTGAAAGAGACTCTCTTGCCTCATACTCCGTCAAGCCTAGTAGGGTAGCTAGAGCAGCCAACTCTCTAGGAGCTCTCATTTCATAGATGCTCGTAGCTCCACTAGAAAATATTACTGGCAAATCATATCGCTTAGCCATCCGCACATTTTCACTGAGAATCCTAATAGCCTGTATTCTTTCACTTGAGCTCCTAGCCCTAATCAAGTCGATCAAATTAACCTCCAAGGCAGACTCGCCACTTAACGCTAAGGCAGCCTCAGACTTGTCGAAGAAATTCTCTCTCCAACTCTTAGCAGAGAAAATTAGCAGGTCCACCCTCCTATCCCTTGCCGCCAGCCTAGCGACATTAATGTTTCTACAGTAAACAGCGATTACTTCAACTCTCCTCCTAAGCTTCCTCAAAGCACTTTTAAGCAGCTTAGGAGACTGCTCATATAAGTCAGCTCTAGCCACCAAGTCCACACCATAACTCTCGAAGATCTTCCGAATGTCTGGTAAGAGATCGATGTTCTGGAGGTTGAAGTCAGCTAAACCTATAGCCTTAAAGCCAAGGTGAGACGCCATCCTAGCAATTTGGGATGGGGAGGACTTACCACTAGATAAACTCGACTTAACGTGGAGATCGACAAACCGCCTTTTAGGCAATTTCAGCCCTCACTCTTCAACAAGCCCAATTCTCTACAAACTTTCATAAGCTTCCTCTTATTCTTAATCGAAGTAAATGAAAGAGAAACTTTAATCACTTCACCACAGTTCGTCAACACCAAATTTCCTCGATAAGCCTCATCCTTACTAAACCTCATGTAGAAAGTCTTAGCTTTAAAAGTCCTCAAATCAAATGTAGATTCCAGCAGCTTCTTGTCCAAACTATCTAGCTTAGACGCGATGTGCTCAACTACATCCCTAATCATACCCTTATCCCTAATCGTAATTCTCATCACTACCACTGGATTACCATAATACCCGCGTAGAACTTCCTTAGAAAACTTCACGCTTTCCCTCAAGTGGCTTGGCAGCACAGCCAGCATCGCATTCTTAACTTTATCTGGATCCTCAGTAGCGTGAGAGAAAGCTTCAATTTTAATTTCACTTATTGGAGGAGCTTCCCTATGCGGCATGAAACCATCCTACTGCTTCTTCCTCTTCCTTCCAGCCCTCTTGTAAGCAGCTCTCCTACTCGGCCTAACTTTTACAGCTCTCTTACCCTTAACAGTCAGCCCTCTTGACTTCCTCCCAGCAGGAGTCAATCCTCTGAAAACTCTGCCTCTCTGGGATGGATTTGTAATCCAATTTATGTCAGGGTCATTTTGAATCGCTGGGTGATGAGGATCCACCAAAATCACTTCAAACCACTTATACCGCCCGTCTTCTGCAACCCAATAGCTACCTAGAACCTCGAGGTTTGGAAACTTCCTAGCAGCCTTCTCCTCAGCTACCCACTGTAAGCTCTTTTTGGGAGTATGGCCATAAACTCCCATTCTCTTGGGCCTTCTACCGCTCCTGGGGCGAGGCTTACTCAAACTCCCCTTCCTAACTCTAACCCTAGCTACAACGAAGCCCTGCTTCGCCTTATAGCCGAGCTGCCTAGCCCTATTAATCCTAAGAGGCTTCTCAACTCTCACTACTGTAGGCTGCCTTCTCCACTTAACTAATCTCCACTTCATCAGCTCAGCTAAGATCCCCTCTCTAGGGCGCTTCCAGAGAACTGCTAGATACTTATACACTGCAAGTTCACTCCTTAACCTCAATGCTTCCCCTATTAGGCTGCATTATGCATCATGTAAGCCGACTATAAAGTTTTTCTCTTAAAGTAGTCAATAGTCTTATTTGCCAAGATCACTGCAGCAGCTCTCTGCGCCTCAACCGTCATCGCACCTATGTGAGGCGTAGCAACTACATTTGGCAGCTTAACGAGCTCTAGCTCCCAAGGCTCGCTTGGAGGCTCATGTTCAAAGACGTCTAGGCAAGCACCGAGTAGCTTTCCACCCTTAAGAGCTTCAAGCAATGCCTTCGTGTCTATAACTGCACCCCTGGAAGTGTTCACTATAACTGCATTTGGCTTCATCAGTGCGAGCTCCTCCCTCCCAATCATGTGGCGGGTCTTAGGAGTTAGCGGGACGTGTATTGTTATGATGTCAGCCTCGCTCAAAACTTCACGAAAGCTTTTGAATTCAGCTTCAAGAGCCCTCTCAACTTCAGGAGAAGGCCTATAGACATCGTAGTATATTATGCGCATTCCAAAGGCTTTAGCTCTAGAAGCAACCTCCCTCCCAATTCTACCTAACCCGATAATACCTAAAGTCTTGCCCTTCAGCTCAAATCCCAATGCTTGACGCTTAACCCACTTGCCCTCCTTCATCGACTTGTCGCAGAAAACTATTTTCCTATATAAAGCAAGGAGAAGTCCAAAGACTAGCTCAGCAACAGCCGTGCTAGGAGCCTCGGGGCTGGAGAAAACCTTTATTCCCCGCTCTTCAGCAGCCTTCAAGTCGATGTTATCTAGCCCAACTCCAGCTCTTCCTATAACTTTAAGCTTCTCAGCTGCATCAATAATTTCCCTCGTAACCTTAGTTCTACTCCTAACTATCAGCACTTCGTAGTCTTTAACCTTAGACTTCAGCTCCTCATGAGTGATATCGTAGGCTAAATCCACTTGAAAGCCATTAGACTTTAGGAGCTCAATTCCATCTTCATGAATTGGGTCAGTTATGAGCACCCTCATACTTCAGCACCACTCACGTCTAAATCTACTTCCTAAGCTTTTTTAAAGCTATTTCAGCAGCTCTACATATAGGCTCAATGGCGTCAGCAACTGGAGGGCTATAGCATGTGTCAATCGAAGCTAATGATTCAGCATCCATGCCGCATGAAATTGCAGCAGCTAACAAGTTAACCCTTTGACCCACAGCTTCACCTCCAACTATTTGCCCACCAATAAGCTTGCCGTCATCAGCATTAAAGACAAGCTTAACAGTGATCTCCCTGGCGCCAGGGTAATACTCAGCTTTAGTCAGCCACTTAACCTTCCCCACAACTACGCGTATCCCCTCTATCTTAGCCTGCTCTAAAGTCAGCCCAGTAGAGCCAACCTCACAGCCAAACACCTTTAGAACTGTAGATCCCAAACTTCCATGAAAACGTAGTGAAGCTCCAGAGGCATTTGCACCAGCAACTTTACCCTGACGATAAGCAACACTACCCAAAAGCGGAGTGAAAGGCTTACCAGTGACTAAATGCTTAGTTTCAGCGCAATCTCCAGCAGCATATACTCCCTCAATTGAAGTCCTCATGAATTCATCAGTCTCAATTCCACCAGCAACTCCAATTGAAACTCCAATTTTACGCGCTAATTCAATGTTAGGTCTAACTCCAGTAGCCACTATGACAATATCGCATGGAACCTCAACACCGCCAACTAAGGCGCACTTAACTTTAGAATCACCGAGTATCTCCTCAACTTTAGAATTTAACATCAATTGAACTCCACTACTACGAATAGCTTCACCCAAAATTTTAGCCATATCGCCATCTAGAATTGTCGGCAGAACTCTCGGCATAATCTCTGCAACTACAACTTCCAAGCCCCTCCTAACAAGAGCCTCAGCCACTTCTAGCCCAATAGCTCCAGCGCCAATAACTAGAGCTTTCCTAGCCCTCCTAACAGCCTCTGATATCATTAAACCATCATCAATAGTCTTCAGCGAATAAACTCCACTGACATCAATTCCAGGAATTGGAGGGATGAAGGGCTTAGAGCCAGTTGCAATTACGAGTGAGCTGAACTTAATTCGGTGGACCTCGCCTTCACGCTCATAAATAACTTCATCTCCACTAACGTCGACGACCTTACTTTCAAGCGAAACTTGAATCCTTAAAGACTTGAGCTTATCAATAGAAGTAATAATCAACTCATCAAAACCGCCAATTTCACCACCAATAACAAATGGAAGCCCGCATCGAGAGTAGGTCAAGTACTTCTCATCACTTATAACGACAACTTCAGCTGAAGGATCAGCAACCCTAGCGGAAATCGCTGACCACAGGCCAGCAGGTCCCAAACCAACAACAACAACCCGCCTCACGTACACCACCTAAAGCAAATTAAGTATGCTAATCATAACTTAAAAAG
>QMRA01000016.1:0-9955 GCA_003649155.1 Thermoproteota archaeon
AATCACCTCTTATCAATATTTTCGTTTTGGCTTTCAATAAGTGTTCTGATTATTAGGCAGTTAGCTTTGCTAATTGGTTGACTCTTAACTTTTCTTAATTGTAGAGTTGGTTTGCTGGCTAAGCTGCTGCGAGGTTTTGAGGGGTGGTTTGATGTTTTTGCTTTCGTAAAGTTTAAGAAATACCCTTCATATTATCTTTCCAGCCTTAAATTCAGTGTAGAGGTGTACATGGATGGTTAAGTTTAAAACTACTGAGCATGTGCTCAAGTTAATGAGCAATATTGAGCAGGTCCGTAATATAGGAACTTTAGCTCACGTAGATCACGGCAAGACGACTCTATCTGACTCTCTATTGATGGCTGCAGGAATGATTTCGCCTAAAGTTGCTGGGAAAGCTCTAGCTTTAGACTATGTGCCAATCGAGCAAATGAGGCAGATGACTGTAAAGGCTGCTAACGTTTCGCTCTACCACGAGTTTAATGGTAAGCCTTATGTGATAAATCTAGTAGACACTCCAGGTCACGTGGACTTCACTGGGCACGTCACTAGGTCACTGAGAGTTATGGATGGAGCTATAGTTGTTGTAGACGCAGTTGAGGGCGTTATGACTCAGACTGAAACTGTAGTTAGACAGGGGCTTGAGGAGAGGGTTCGACCTCTACTCTACATAAATAAGATTGACCGGTTGATTAGGGAGCTTAGACTTTCTCCAGCTGAAGTTCAGCAGAGGCTCATGGAGATAATCAGAGACTTCAATGGTCTAATCGACATGTACGCTGAGCCTGAGTTCAAGAATAAGTGGAAAATTAATCCTGCTAAGGGGCAGGTTGCCTTTGGCTCAGCCTTGCACAAGTGGGGAGTGACTATTCCTATTGCTCAACGCGAAGGCTTGAAGTTTAGTGATATTGTTGAAGCTTATAGTCGTGGGCCTGAAGGTGTTGAAGAGCTTGCAAAGGAATTTCCGCTCTATAAGGCTATACTTAACATGGTTGTGGAGCACGTTCCAAATCCACGTGAAGCTCAAAGGTATAGGATACCGAAGCTCTGGCCCGGCGACCTTGATAGTGAGATTGGTAAGGCAATGCTAGAGTGCGACCCCAATGGTCCACTAGTGGTTTGTATCAGCAAGATCGTAATCGACCCGCATGCTGGCTTAGTAGCTACTGGTAGAGTTTTCAGTGGTACTGTTCACAATGGAGATGAAGTATACCTCTTAATGGCTAGAAGCCCAGGTAGAATTCAGCAAGTAGGGCTTTACATGGGTCCTTATCGTGAAGTTGCAAATGAAATCAATGCTGGAAACATAGTAGCTCTACTCGGGCTTGATAGGGCTAGAGCTGGAGAAACAATCGTTGACCTCAAGTATAAAGACGTAATGGTTCCATTTGAGCGCTTAAGGTACATTAGCGAGCCAGTCGTCACAATTGCAATTGAGCCTAAAAGAAGTAGTGACCTGCCAAAGCTAGTTGAAACTCTTCGTAAAATGGCGATTGAGGATCCTACACTACAAGTCAAAATCAACGAGGAAACTGGAGAGTACTTGATTAGCGGAATGGGTACACTTCACCTTGAAATTGCTCTCTGGGACTTACAGCAGAGAACTGGAGGTATACCAATTGAAACGTCGCCGCCAATAGTTGTCTATAGGGAGAGCATTAAGGGGAGTGCTGGTCCTGTCGAGGGCAAATCGCCAAATAAGCATAACCGCGTATACATTTCAATTGAGCCTCTTGACGAGAAAACACTTAAGCTGCTCGCTGAGGGGCGAGTCCATGAAGATCAAGACTGGAGAAGTAGGGCGAAGATCCTCAGATCTGAAGCTGGTTGGAGTGCTGAAGAGGCTAGGGGCATTTGGGCAATAGACCAGCACCTAAACATCCTAGTAGATGTGACTAAAGGAGTTCAGTACCTGAGGGACATTAAGGATACGATAATTGCTGGATTTAGGTGGGCCATGGAGGCAGGGCCGCTTTGCCAAGAGCCTATAAGAGGAGTTAAAGTTAAGCTTGTGGATGCTATGGTCCACGAGGACCCAGCTCATAGAGGTCCAGCACAAATAATGCCTGCAACTAAAGACGCAATTTTCGCAGCCTTTCTGATGGCCAATCCAATAATACTTGAACCACTACTAAAGATTGAAGCTAAAGTTCCACAGGAATTCCTCAGCGGATTACTTCGAGTGTTATCTGCTAAGAGGGGAAGAGTCC
Organism: Thermoproteota archaeon; assembly: GCA_003649155.1. GTDB lineage: Archaea > Thermoproteota > Methanomethylicia > Culexarchaeales > Culexmicrobiaceae > Culexmicrobium. The sequence goes on from QMRA01000016.1 coordinate 2,208, forward strand.
ATCAAATTGAGCAGCATGGAATGCTTATGCTCGTTAGAGGTGAAATACCAGTTTCAGAAACTTTCGATCTAGCAGATCAAATTAGAAGTGCAACTCAGGGAAGATGCTTCTGGAGTACAGAATTTTCAAGGTGGGCTCCAGTGCCACAGCAACTTGCATTGGAAGTAATTAGGCAGATCAGACGTAGAAAGGGATTGCCTCCAGAAATTCCGCGGCCAGAGGACTTCCTGCCAAGATAGCTATTTTTACCATTAAAACTTTTACATTCTAAATTTTAAGGTAGAGTTAGTTAGTATTTGGGTATTAAATAATAATGATGCTAGGTTGATACGATAGTTTGCTTATTTCAAACTATCCTGCTACCATTCTTCCTCTTCTTCCTCCCATTCTTCCCATTCTTCTTCGGGCCACTCTTCGTATTCTTCCCAGTCTTCCTCTATCCACTCTTCCTCCTCTTCCTCTTCTAGCTCATCCCACCACTCCTCTTCCTCTTCGAGAGCATTTCTGATGCTCATTATTTTGTGCCCCCTCTACCGAGAGTGAATTTTTCAAACCTAAAAATTTTTGGTTGCAGAACTAAATTTACATCTTGAGGTTAATGGGCAGTTTTCGCATTTTGGCTTTCTTGCTTTGCATATTTTGGCTGAGAAGTCAATTATTGCTAGGCTAATTTTTGTTGCATCATCTTTCCCCACCATTTTCATGAGCATCTCTGAAGCTTTTTCAAGTGTCAATTTGCTTAAGCCGAAAAATCTTGACATTACGCGCACAACGTTTATGTCTACTATTGGAATGTTCTTTCCGTACGCCATGCCGAGTATAACTGATGCTGTATACATTCCTACTCCTGGAATCTTTAATAACTCTTCAAGTTTATCCGGAATTTTTCCTCCATATTTTTCAAGGATGATTTTTGATGCTTCTTTTAATTGTCTCGCTCTGCTCTTATGTAGTCCAAGAGGCTTTAGCGCATCTTCTATTTTACTTAACTTTAAATTGTACGTGCTAATGGGTGAATTTAGTTTGCCTAATATTTGATTATAGTGTCTGGCTACTTTGTCGGCATTTGTCTTCCTTAATAGTATTGCTGTTACGAGAAGGTTCCATGCACTCTGCCTTTTTCTCCACGGGAATATTCTCTTATTGGTTTTCCACCAATTTTCAATTTGATTTTTAAAAAATGCGTATTTTCCGTCTTCTCTCATTTTACTCGAATTTTACTAGTTTATTCATATATTCTTCATGTGGATATTTCCAAACACCTTTTGCATAAAGTTCTGTTGGCAATGTTTTCGTCCATATTTCATTTTGCTTAATAACTGAGCAAGTGTATTTGGCGATTACTCCATTACCAGCGAGCTTTGCTAGTGATTTTACAAAATCTGCATATTGGTCTAGCATGATGTAGACTTTCATTATTAGTGTTAAGTCCCTGGCATGTAATAGTAGTTGCTGTGTAAATGGTTTGTTTTCAAGCGACTTTATGAATGCTTCAAGTGTTCTATTGCTGTTGAATTTTATTTTCACAATTAATTTTTGAGATAATTGCTTCGGATATGGATGTAGCTCTGGCTCATATCCCGCTAAGACTCCGTAATTTACTATATGCTTGTAGTAGTGGTATCTTATAGTTGGCGGTGTAACTCCTAATAGTGCAGCTAGCTCTTTGAATGTTATTTCTGCATTGTCCTCCAGCTTTTTGACAATGAATATGTCTGTGTCATCTAGGGGTGCTGGCACTTCGCTTACTTCCTCCTTTTCTATGCGGTATTTCTTCTTAGCCTCAAGAAGTTTTGAGACTTCTTCAATCCAAGCGTTCCAATGGAATTCCCATTTTCTCGTATTTGGATTGAACCATTGAAAGTTAGATTTTGGGCATATCCTCTGAGGATTCCAGTACAACTTGGGGTTTTCAATTAGCTTATGTTGTACTAGTTTTTCAACGAAGTTTTCAAAATTCTTCTCTTTTCCATGTGGTATAGTGTATAAGCAGTAGCAGTGGATTTCCTCTGAAGTGTAGCCCTTAGCCACGGTTCTCCAGTAGTCGTTTATTTTTAACTTTTCAACTGCCTCGTCAGCTAGTTGGTAGGGTAGTTTAGCTACTAGGATGACTGGCGTCAGCCCTAGCTTTTGGAAGTTTAAAACTGCCTTTAACTTTATTATGCCTCTCCTAGCGAGTTTGTCGTAGTAGTAATGGACTAGTGCCGGGGGCATGCCAGTCTCTCTAGCTACTAAAGATAGGTTTCTCGTTTTGGTTTCATTTAGTGCTGCAACTATTTTACTACAGTTTTCGTCTATGGCTTTAACATACTTCCTATAGGATGGGCACTCTATCCATTCCACCGCACTTCACCTTCTTTGGGATATGGCATAGATTATGTAATAATCTTATATTTTGTGATTTATATTTTTAAATGAATTTTTTAAAAAACACAATCAACGCAAATTTTAAAAAGAGAAATTAGGGAGAATAGCATAGGTAATCTTTACTTGGTGCATTAAATTTAGGGGTATTGAGGGGGAGCTGATATTTCAAGCGGCAATATAATTACACTCATGATACGCTGCAGTTCAAATACGAGGTGTTTGAGTGAGTTATTTGATGAGCTATTTAAGTTAAACGTTTCAATTCATTTTGTTCTTCAAAATTTCTTTTCAAGTGAAAATCCTGTTTGTATACTAGTTATTTCTCCTCCTTCCACTCTATCTTATGATGTCATTTTGAATAGGTTGAAGTCTCTCAGGGGTGTTGAGAAGTTAAGTGCATTTAGAGGTTTTATAACTCTTTCCAATTCAGCACCTTCTCACCTATTGAGTATGAGTTCTCTTTGGCTAAATGATGCCAAGAAGCTATTTGGCCCCATCTTGGAAGCTATTCTGCGCTTTTTTGGGGAGGAGCCCACTGCTCTCAGTGCAGGAGAGTACATGCTATTTAGAGCTGGATTTTCTGGTGGAATCAGCTTTGCTAATTTCATAAAGAGGTTGCATCCATCGCTAAGTGCAAAGTCCTTAATTAGTGAGGGGTTTAAGCTGTATGATTTTTGTGGGTGGTGTAAAATCGCACAGGTATTTCTCGACTTGGAAAGTGCGTCTGGGAAGTTGGTAGTTTCTAATTCTTTTGAGTGCGAGTTTTGGAAGAGCCGTAACTTGAGTGTTGGGAGTCACTTTTTGAGAGGGCATATGTGTGGATTTATTTCGAGTGTTATTGGGATTGACGACCTCATTTTAATTGAGGATAAGTGCATTAGTAGGGGAGACCCATATTGTGAATTTAGGTTGGCGAGAGGCAGTTATAAGCCTTGGTCTGTGTGAGTGGCTCAGCGCTCAGCTGGCTCATCAAGTTTCAGCCCTTACACGCTACATCATCGCCGACAATTAATATTTGTGGAGGCTAGTATTTAACTTTGAATCTCAATATCGCCGCAATGCCTCCAAAGGACTTGAGCTGGCGCCCGGCTTCGTGTAAAGAGCTGAAGATCTTCATTTTTCCGCCTTTGCTTTCAACTTCCCTAATTATTTCTTCAAGTTTTTCCCTTAATTCTCCGTACGAGTGAAGCATTTCGTCGAGTATTAATAGAGTTTTTACAGCTCCCGCTTTGGCTGCGTCTTCGACTTCGTCTAATCCGTATGCGACCATTCCTTCTGCTTTTGTCAGTAATTCTAGGAACTCTGCGATTAGCTTTGACTCCTCAATTATTCCGTAGTCGCAGATGGCCCTAGTTATCGACCCCCTCCTTATAGCTTCGTAAACTCCTCTCACTCCTCCATTTGAAGTGTTTTCTTGGTATATTTTCGGCTTGTCTGATTTGCCTGCGTATTCCTTTTCTATTACGTTTGCAACCTTTTCTCGCATGTAGCTGGGTCCAGCTATAATTAGTATTTTTGACGACGTGTTTCGCATCGTGTTTGTAACTGCCTCCACGATGTCTTTTAGCCTCTCTCTTAATGCGGCGTACCTTTTGTCTGCTTCCATTTTTCCAGGGAGCTTTAGAGCTATTTCAGATATTATCTCTACTCCGTAGTCTCTGATTACTGCTATTGCTGCTTCTTCGTCGTCCACTGAAAGTATGACTGCTCCTAGCCTTGTTTTCTCGCATGCTTCTCTTATCTTGTTGATGGTGTGCTTGGACCACTTCTCTTTGATGAGTACTAGTTCTCTGCCTATATCCAAGTTGATGGTGTGGTAGCTGCCTCTAAGTCCCCTTTCCTCGTACTTTTCGGGTTCTTCGATTATTATTCCTCTTATCCTTAGCCTCTCAGTGAATGGCTGGAATTCGAGCTTCTTAACCTTAATTCCTAGGGTCATCGGCTTTCTTACACTGCTTTTTCCTACTTTAAGTTCTCGTGTCGTTTTTGCGTATACTACGTCTCCTTCCTTGATTATATTGTACAGTACCCACAAGTCATCTTGACTTTCGACTCTCAGCTTCATCGTGCCTGTGTTCTCATCCCAGAAAAGTATTTTCATTGCTCCTCTACTCAGCTATTAGATAAGTTGATTATTTAGAGTTAGCTTTTAATTCATGAACTTATAGTTTGTGGTTAGTACTCTATGGAGGGTTGCTGTGAGAGTTAGCATGAATATTGATGCTTGCAGGCTCCTGGGTTTACTGATTAAGCGCTTGAGGTTGGCTCCGAGCTCTTTTACCGATGCGCGATTTTACCCTAGCCTGAAGTGCAGTGCCGACTTGGCTGTCAACTACTTCTTCTTTATGGTTGCAATTGATCATAGAACTGGTTTTGAGGGTGTGCCTTTTGAGGGGTTGGTTGAGGGTGAAATGTTTAGTGGTGCCATGCTCCTGTGGAGGCTTGGTAAGCTGAAGTTTGATGAGGATCCTGAGTTCTTTACTCCTAAGCGCATGGTGAGTGTGACTGCTAGTGAAGTTGCAGATTGGCTTAAAGTTGAAAAGCCATATCCAAGAGAGGTTTGGGACCCTGATGTGCGCGCTTTTCTCCTTAGAGATGCGGCTACTAGGCTTGTTGAGGAGTATGGTGGATCTGCTCTGAACCTTATCAGAGCATCGAGGGGCTTCCTCTTCAATAATGGTGAGGGTTTAGTTGAGCGTCTGAGGAAGTTTAGGGCTTATGAAGATCCTGTTGGTAAGAAGTCCTTTCTACTTGTCAAGTTTCTTGAGCGCAGAGCTTTCATAAGTATTGTGGATGAAGATAATTTGGAAGTTCCAGTTGACAATCACCTAAGTAGAGTTGCCCTCAGACTTGGGCTAGTAAGTGTCGATGAGGATACGTTGGATAAAATTATGAGGCGTGAAGAATTCACGCCTGCTGAAGACTATGCTATGAGAATGAGGATTAAAGAGGCTTACAAGTTGACTTCTGCCTTTGCTAAAATTAAGCCGACGCTTCTAGACGATTTCTTGTGGCTTTTGGGTAAGACTTGTTGTAGTCAAGAAACTCCAGTTTGTGCTTTTGGGTGTAGTAGGGATAGGTGTCCACTGCTTGACTTGATTGGCGACTGCCGGGGAGAATGCATATTAGCTCCGGTCTGTAGGGCTAGAAGTGATCCAAAGCTTCAATTACTGCCTGAGCATAAATTTACTAATACGTGGTACTATTAGGTGATGCCATGCCCTTCAAAATTGGCATTTCAACTCTATGCGCTTTGAACAGCCCGCTGAACAGGCTCGCTGAAATTATGAGTAGAAAGCCAAATTCTCTTTGGGAGTTTGTAGATGATGGTATTCACTTCCTCAACAGTGAAGAAAAGCTACTTTTCGTAAAAAGGTTGGCTTCAGATTTGAGTATTGAGCTTTCAATGCACGCTCCTTATGCTGCAGTAAATATTGCAGCTACAAATCCTGTTTCTAGGAAGCATAGCTGGGATTTAACTTTAATGTGCATTGATCACGCTAGGAGGCTTGACTGCAAGTACATTGTGTTTCATTCCGGACTTAAAGATGCTTTCACTTTCATCTTTAAAGACTTGGATGAACCTAAGTATGAGAGCATTCTGTTTCTCGCTCGAGTGGGAGATGAGTGCGAAAAGTACGGTATTACTCCTTTACTTGAAAATTCAGCTTCTCCTAGAGCTATAATCCTCACGCCAGATGATTTCTTGAGTTTCTTTGAGATTTCAAGTTCTTTTAAGATGGCATTGGATATTCCTCACGCAATGTTGAGAGGCTACTTCGAGCAGTATCTTAATAGGCTTTCACATAGAATTGCATACTTCCACATAAGTGACAATGATGGTAAGCAGGATCTTCACTTGGCTTTGAGTAGAGGTTCGCTGGACTGGGCCGGTGCTCTAGAGAAGATTGGGAGACGAGGGCTTTCAGGGCCACTTATAATTGAAAATTTGAGCTGGAGTGATGTTGAAACTAGCCTTGCGGCTTTGGCAGATAAACTTCAGCTATCTTTTAATTAGTTAATTTCAAATACATAATTGGGTGAAAATTTTGGTTAAACTTAAGTGGCATGGGCATGCTTGCTTCGAAATTACAAATGAAGTTACCGTTGTCTTCGATCCACATGATGGCTCTTCTCTTGGTCTACCGAGACCTGAGGTGAAGGCGGACTTGGTACTTCTCTCCCATGGACACTTTGATCATGCTGGAGGAGTAAATTTCGTGTCTAAGCCTGACTCGGTGATTATTGATAAGCCTGGAGTTTACGACGTGAAGGGCGTTAAAGTTAAGGGCATACCTACTTTCCACGACAAGTCGAGGGGGCTTAGAAGAGGGAGTAACACTGTCTTCGTAGTTGACTTTGAAGGTATTAGGTTTGTCCACTTGGGCGATCTGGGGCACATCTTGAGTGAAGGTCAGGTTGAAGATATTGATGGTGTTGACGTACTTTTCGTTCCAGTTGGCGGAGTTTATACTATTGATGCTGGTGAAGCAACAGAAATAGTGGGTTTGCTTAAGCCTAAGATTGCCATTCCAATGCACTACGCTGTTCCTGGCTTGAGTCTACCAATAGCTAGTGTTGAAGATTTCGTTAGAAATAAGGTTGGAGTTAGGCGCTTTGCTTCGAGTGAGGTTGAAATTACTAGGGAGTTTTTGCCTAGTGAAACTGAGATTTGGGTGCTAGCTCCTCCTAGTAGGTAGTTTTCTGAGCTTCTCCATGCCTCCGAATATCTCAATTATTTTTCTGAATTCGCTTTCGTCGTAGAATTTGCATTTACCAGAGGTGTAGTCCTTTGCTACTTCTATGCAGAATCTAGTTGCTGCTTCTAGGCTTGTGATGTAGGTGGCTCCTGTAGCGCAGCCTGCTACTGGTAGTTTAGCTGTTATTGCTACTCCGACTACTGGAGCGCTTGTCATTAGCCAGGGTTGCATCATGCTGTTTATGTGGTATATTCCTGTTCCGTAAGGTGTTATGTCCTGCATTGTTATTGGTACAACTGCGACTTGCTTACCCGTCACTCTTTCATATATGTCTATTAAGTCGTCGCTTACTTTTAGTATCCAGCCTTCCTTAACTGTTGGAGTTATTGCGAATCCCTCGACTTTGATGACTCTATTGCCTTTGGTGGCATCTACTGAGAGTATGGCATCCATCTGCTTGTCTACTTCTTTTTTCAGGGAATCTACCAGAGGTAGAATAACTACCCGATCAGACCTGCGGGAGAAGGTACTCTTGATTAAGGGTTCAACTAATTTTTTAACTCTTTTAGCCTCTGAAAACGTCAAATCGGTATATTCCATCATTATCAAGTCTGGGTCGATCGTCCCTCTTTTTGTCGTCACTTTTTTAAGTTTTTCCTTGTCGTTTATTAATTCTTTGGC
>QMRA01000017.1:0-9900 GCA_003649155.1 Thermoproteota archaeon
GTATCCTTTTGACAAAAGTAAAATTCCAATTCAATGTTTATCATTGGCAGAGGAGCTTGAAGAAAAGTGGGGATATACTAGCGGGAATAGATCTGTGATATTCAAGGTTGGAGACAGATGGTTTAAAGCTAAGGGGATTGGAATTCCGTCTGGAATTTCAAAGCCACTTGTTAGGCGTAATGTGATATTCACATACTATTTGCATAGTGCTTATATTAGCTCTGGAAAGCTTATTTGGGGTTTTATGACTGTTGAGGAGGCTGAGCGCGAACTTTATTGGATGAGGAAGGCGAGAGAGCTAGATTTGCCGGCAACTGAACCTATTGGCATTGGAATTTATCCTAAGATTAAAGTGTTAGAGTTTCCAAACAGGTATTCTCTATTTAATTTCTTGAGATCTAAGAGTAGGGATGAGGTGCTAAATATTTTTGAAAGCTACGGGAGGTATAGTAGTGCAGCTTGTCTTTTCTGCGTAGAGTCGAGCGATATTAGAGTTGACGAAATTTTGTATGGTCTTCTTTTCCCTAGAATTCAAGATCTTTTAAACTTGGATGAGTGTAAAGCTTACTTGAGGTGGTTAGGGTCATCATGTGGTTATAATTTGAGGTTGCATCATCGAAGTGGAATTCTTCATGGGACAATTTACAGAGATGGGGGTTTGATGACAAATTCTCACTTAGCAAATCACATTGTCGACTTTGAGAAAACTTGGATGACTGATTATCACATGGCTTCAGAAATCGAGAGCAGGTCTGATAAGCGATTAAAGCTGGAAGAGTTTTATTGCTTGTGGTATGTGATGAATCCTCTTCCAGCTGCAAGTTTAATGGTTAAAGCTAGGAGAAGAAGGCCATCATTAATAGAACTCCCTCAAATTCAGTTTGAATCATTGCCTCAAAGAGGTTTTTACATATGGGACGATATTATGAAAATGCATGCTGGCATCTATACTCCTACCAGCATTTATGAGGAGCTAACTGAAGCTCTAATTGACGGTATTGAATATGGATATAATCGGGGTAAAATATTTAGTGTTGAGCGGAAATTGAAGAGGATGATGCTCGTAAACTTATCTATCTTAAAGGAGGAGCTTTGGAACATTTACGGACTTCCAAAGGGGATGCAGCGTGGAGTGGAAGTGGTTCGAAATCTGATGAGAGTGAAGAAATTTGACGATGATTTTTTAGATCAAAAAATTGTAGAGTTGAAAGAAAGGTTATATGTTTAGTGTAACATTTCAGACTCTACTTCTTTAAGTACTTCTTCTATGATGTCGATGGCTTTGTCCATTAATTCTTTAGTTATTGTCAGTGGTGGAGCAATTCTAATTGTTGACTTGCCGGCACTTATTACTGCTACTCCTCGCTTAAAGCATCGAATAAGCGTTTCTGAGAGCTCTTTAACAGCTGGCTCTTTCGTGTCCTTATTTCGGACGAGCTCGACACCTATCATTAAGCCTTTTCCTCTGACGTCGCCTATAATCTCCATTTTTTCTTGCAGCTCTTTGAATCTCTTAATTGTATACTCTCCAATTTTGGTTGCGTTATCAAGGAGTTTTTCCTCTTTAATCACGTCTATAACTGCACTTGCTGCTGCGCATGAGACTGGATTTCCTCCAAATGTTGATGCGTGGCTTCCCTTTGGTAGGTTCATTATATCTTCTTTGCCGATTATTGCTCCTAATGGCATTCCTGCAGCAATTCCTTTAGCAATTGCAATTATGTCTGGGGCTACATTCCAGTGCTCAATTGCAAACCACTTTCCAGTTCTACCCATTCCAGCTTGCACTTCATCTGAAATCATCAGTATTCCGTATTTGTCGCATAGCTTCCTGACTTTAGACCAGTATTCTGGCGGTGGGACAACATATCCTCCTTCTCCCTGTATTGGCTCGAAGATTATGCATGCTGTTTCATCTGGTGGTACGTACTTTTTGAGGTAGTACTCTTCAATGAAGTCGACGCACCAATATCCGCAGTCAGGGTATTCTTGCTTCCATGGGCACCTATAGCAGTATGGGTATGGAACGTGTTCAACGCAAGGTAGTAGTGGTGAGAACCACTTTCTCTGAACTGGCTTGCTTGAGGTAAGCGCCATAGCTCCAAAAAGTCTTCCGTGGAATGACCCTATATACGCGATTACATATGGTCTTGATCCCTTGAAGTGGGCTCTTGCAACTTTCAGTGAGCCTTCAACTGCTTCAGCTCCACTATTGCAGAAGAATACTTTTTTCTTGAAGTCTCCTGGAGTTATTTCTACGAGTTTTTTAGCTAATGTTACCGCTGAGTCGTAGTAGAAGTCTGTTAATGAGTAATGGAGAAATCTTTCACACTGTTTTTTGATTGCTTCTATGACTTTTGGGTGTCTGTGCCCAACCGATATAACTGCGAGTCCAGCGTTTAGGTCGATGTACTTATTCCCGTCAACGTCAATTAATATGCAATCTTCAGCTTTATCTAAAACGAGTGGGTACCACCTTACGAATGACTGCATCAAGTATTCCGAGTCTTCCTCTAGAAGCTTCCTCGCTTTAGGTCCTGGAGGAGTTACGATGATTTTTGGGACATCCTCTGCTTTCAAGTTTATCCCCGCTTATCACATTAAGAAACAAAGTATAAAAGGTTTAAGAGGTTGCAGAATATACAATGGTTCCGTTAACGATTGTCATTAAAATTTTAATGTCCTTTATTTTCTCAATTGGAATTTCTGTTGGATCTTCTGAGAGTATAACAATGTCTGCGGCTTTTCCTACTTTAATTGAGCCCTTAATGTCTTCTTCGAAGCCCAAGTAGGCTGCATCTAAAGTAAATATTCTTATTGCTTCTAGTGGAGTTAAGCATTCATCAGCGGTGTATTCATACAACTTTATTTTTTCGAATTTGCCTCTTGTAACTGCTGAATATATTTGATAGATTGGGTCTAATGGGTCTACTGGGCAGTCTGATCCGCCTCCAATTTTGACTCCACTATTCATCATTGACTTGAATGGGTATACCCACTTAGCTCTCTTTGGACCGACTCTGTCAACTGACCAAAAGTCTGAAATTATGAATCGAGGCTGAACAGATGCGACCATTCCAAGTTTACTCATTCGCTCAATGAGGTCTTCTCTAATTACTGATGCATGTTCAATTCTGTGCCTATGGTTTGGACGCGGATTCTTCTTAAGGGCTGCTTCAACAGCATTTATGGCCATCTCTATCGCTCTATCTCCAATAGCGTGAATTGCCAGTTGTAATCCTGCTTCATGGGCTTTCTCGACTATTGTTTCAAGCTCATGATGTGGCAGTACTATTATTCCCATATTATTTGGATTTACAGGGTCATCAGCGTATGGCTCGCTCAGTGCGGCTGTTCTCGCTCCGAGAGAGCCATCGACGAGTAGTTTTACTCCATTAATTTTTAGGTAGTCATCTCCAAATCCTCGCATAACTCCAAGTTTAATTAAATGTTCTAGGCAGTCTGCTTTAATGTATAGGCAGACTTTTAGTGGGAGTTTACCCATCTGCTTTAAAATTTGGAGTAGCCTGAATTCTTCTGGCGTTGCAGATACGAAGTGCACTGTTGTAATTCCATGCTTTACAGCCTCTTTACAAGCTTTCTCTGCTGCTTCTAAAGCCTCTTCTAATGTTGGTTTTGGAATTTTCTCCCATACAAGCTGCATTGCCTTCTCTCTCAAAATTCCAGTTGGCTCACCACTTTCATCTCTATCTATTTTACCTCCCTCGGGGTCTGGCGTATCCTTTGTTATACCTGCTATTTCTAAAGCCTTTGAATTTACTACGCATATGTGACCGCAAACACGTCTAAGCATAACTGGATTTTCCGGTGAAACTTCGTCTAAATCCCATCTTGTAGGATATCGGCCTTCAACAAATCTATCTTGATCCCATCCTCTGCCGAGTATCCACTTCCCTTTTGGTGTAACCTCAACTCTTGATTTTACTTTATTCTTTAGGTCTTCTATCGAAGTTACATCTCTTAAGTCGATCCACATTAATGAAAAACCGAATCCTATTAGGTGTATGTGAGTGTCAATGAAGCCTGGAACGACTGTTTTACCTTTAACGTCTATGACTTTTGTGTTCTCGCCGATAAGTTCTTTAACATCCCTGTTAGAGCCTACACAAATGATCTTACTGTCTTTAATTGCAATTGCTTCTGCTTTAGGTTTTTCCTTATCCATCGTTATTACATTCGCATTTAGTATAACTAAGTCTGCATATAGCTTCACTAAAATACACCTCCGAAGTAATTTTATTCGATGATAATATAAGAGTTCGGAGTGTCAATTTAAAGTAATGTCGAGTTGAGAGGGAGATTACAGTTGAAGTTGGCTATAGACTTCGTTAAATATCATGGCTGCGGTAACGACTTTATAATAGTAGATGAACTTGATCAGGAAGTTGTCCCTGAAAAGCTGAAGGGCGTGGTCTCAAGAATCATTTGCAAGCGTAGATTTTCAGTAGGTGCAGATGACGTCCTCTACTTACTCCCGTCAAATAAAGCTGATGCATGGATGCGAATTCTAGAACCCGATGGAAGTGAAGCAGACATGTGTGGAAATGGGATAAGGTGCGCTGCAAGCTATCTCTGCGAAAAACTTGGGGAAAAAAGTGTGTTGATAGAAACAAGAGCTGGAGTTAAGTTATCGAAAAAATAAATGGTGAATTCAAAGTTGATATGGGTAGGCTTCTAAGAAAATTTTGTGATCTCAAAGACTTCATCAATGCTAAGTTTGAGGAGGAAGAGGACCTTATAGGTAAGCGCTTAACCTTTCCTTTGATAGGTGAAGTGGAAATTTCAATAGTTAAAGCTGGAGAGCCGCATGCAGTAATTTTTGTTGAAGACATTGACAAGGAGGATATTGAAAAATACGCTAAGGCAATTGCAATGAACAAAAAGCTTTTTCCAAGGGGGATAAGCTTCAATTTAGTTCAAGCTATAAGCGAAGATATAATAAAAGTGAGGACTTACGAGAGGGGGGTTTGGGGAGAAACTTTAGCATGTGGAACTGGCTCAACTGCATCGGCAGCAGTAGCTTACATTTTAGGTAGAGTCAAGAATAATAGGATTAGAGTAAAGGTGAAAGGTGGAGAGTTGACTATTGTCGTGGGGGAAAATACTTTATACATGATCGGCCCTGCTCAAAAGGTATTTGTTGGAAGAATTGAACTGGAGTTTTAAGCGTCAACTCCTTCTTATTTTTATTTTATTTGTGAAGTTTTCAATAAAGTTGCTAACTTAATTGTGTAAAGGTGAATATTTTGCAAAAAATTTACGTAACGTCAAGAATCCTATATGCTGGGGATTTTGGATGCGCATGCTGGACTATGTTGGGGTTAAGCATCTAGTAGTTGGAGCTACAATTCTTGGAGTTGGCGGGGGTGGCAGTCCTGAGGATGGTTTGCGAGTGCTAATGGACGACCTTAATGCTGGGCATAAACTTCTAATATGCAACTTTGACGAACTGGACCCAGACTTGTACATTGCAACTCCCTATTATGCTGGAAGTATTCCTGCTCCAGGTTCAAAGCCGAAGAAGTCTAAGAAGTTTACTGCTGAAGTCATGATTAAAGCGCTTAGACTTCTCGAAGGTGTTATTGAAAATAGAATTGCTGCGGTAATCGCAACAGAGATAGGTGGAGGAAATACTGCTACAGCATTACATTTAGCTGCACTGCTAGGATTACCTTTAGTTGATGGAGATCACGCTGGTAGAAGTGTCCCCGAGCTAGTTCATAGCACTTACATCATTAATGGTGTACCATTAACTCCAAGCGTAGTTACCACTGCTGATGGGGACTACTTGGTTTTCAAGGAATACTCTTCAATTGAATGCTATGAAGATATCGTTAGGGCAATTGCAGCTCAAGCAGGTGGAACCGTATTCGTCCTTGACAGTCCAGTTAAAGTTCAAGTTGCATCTAAAGTAGCTGTAAATGGTAGTGTTAGTAAAGCAATTGAAATTGGTGAAGCGGTCGAAAAGGCAAGAAATGAGGGATTAAATGTTGCTTCCATAGTTGCAGAGAAGCTCGATGGATACGTCATCTTTAAGGGTGAAATTGAAAGGCATGATTTAAAGGAGAAAGCTGGCTTTCTAATTGGAAATACGTACATTAAGGGTAAAAGTGGATTTGATGGTAATATCTTTAGAATATGGGTTAAAAATGAAAATATCATGGCGTGGATAGATGGCGAGCCTATAGTTATGCCTCCGGATTTAATCATTGTAATTGGCGAGGACGGCTACGGAGTAGTTAATAGTAAATTAAAGGTTGGGATGGAAGTCACAGTTGTAGCTGCACCAGGACCAAATGAATGGAAGACGCCTAAGGGTTTAGAGGTGGTGGGGCCAAGACACTTCGGATTTAACTACGATTACATTCCTGTTGAAAGGTTAGTTGAGAAGGTGCTAAGATGAGCAAGTATAAAATTTTGGTTGTAATACCAATTATACGCGACATACCAGCTTCGAGCAGTAAGAAGAACTTCTATAAGAAAAACGCTTCAATAGATTTTGAAGTAGACATTACAACAATAAAATTTGGACCAGCTTCTATCGAGTGCTTTTACGATGAAGTGTGGGCTTCACCATTTGTAGTTGAAGAAATTAAGAAGGCGGAATTGAAAGGTTATTGCGGTGTGCTAATTGACTGTTTCATGAATCCGGGATTGAAAGCTGCTAGAGAAGTAGTAGACATTCCTATAATAGGTGTAGGTGAAGCTGCAATTATAACTGCATTAATGTTGGGCGACTCGTTCACTATAATTGACGTTGGACCAGACAAATATGTTAAGAAGACTCCTCCAATGATGATTAGAGAGATGGGCGTAGCTTCAAGGTTCGCGTCTATTCGGGGAATCGGAGTGCCAGTACTGGAATTAAGCGAATGTAGAGATTTGGTTGATAGTATTGTAGCTGAGGCGATTAAAGCAGTTAATGAGGATGGGGCAGATGTTATTGTACTAGGTTGCACAGGTTTAGCTGGAATTGCAAGGGAAGTTGAGGATAAAATTAACATTCCAGTAGTCGACCCAGCACTTTCTGCTCTTAAAATTTTAGAAGCACTGGTTAGAATGGGCGTTAAACATAGTAGAAAAACTTACATTAACCCACCAAATAAAGAACGTAAACTGCCAACTTAGATCAAATTGCAAATTGGGGGTTGTATTGAAATGTATGACCTTGTTATAAAGAATGGTCTTGTAATTGATGGCTCTGGCAATCCATGGTTTAAAGCTGACATAGCAGTTAAAGATGGAAAAATAGTTGAAATTGGAGAAGTTCCGAGGTCAAAAGCTGATGAAGTTATAGATGCAGCTGGCCTAATTGTATGTCCTGGCTTTATAGACATGCACAGCCATTCAGACTTCTTCCTACTAGTAAATCCAAAGGCTGAAAGCAAAATTAGGCAGGGTGTAACGACGGAGGTCATTGGAAATTGCGGAGCGAGTATATTTCCAATTTTACCTAGGAAAGTTGAGATTTTCATGAAGAGAGTTGGAGTGTTAGCTAAAGAAGTAACCTGGGATTGGCGCACATTCGACGACTATGTCAAAAAACTCGAGAATCGAGGTGTAGCTGTAAATGTCGCTCCACTCATAGGTCACGGCACGATCAGAATAAACGTCATGGAATTTGAGAATAGAGCTCCTACTAAGGATGAGCTGGACGAAATGAAGGCTCTACTTGAAGATGCGTTAAAAAGTGGCGCTTTCGGAATGTCAACTGGCTTAATATATACGCCAGGGTCATACGCTAAAACTGAAGAAATAATTGAGCTAGCAAAAGTAGCTTCAAAATATGGTGGAATATACGCTTCACACATTAGAAGCGAAAGTAAATGACTTTTAGAGGCAGTTAAAGAAGCAATTAGAATAGGCAAAGAAGCAGAAATTCCCGTTGAGATTTCACATTTAAAGTCTGCTGGCAAGAAAAATTGGGGTAAAGTTAAAGAAGCCTTGAAAATTATTGAAGCTGCAAGAGATGAAGGCATTGAAATTACATGTGATTTCTATCCGTACACAGCTGGTAGCACAGGATTAGCAGCATGCCTACCTCCGTGGGCTCATGAAGGCGGATTAGAAGAAATGCTAAAGAGGCTCCAAGATCCTTCAGTTAGGGCTAAAATAAAGGAAGACATAGAAAAAGGCCTACCAGGTTGGGAGAATCTTGCTGGTACTGCTGGCTGGGAGAGCATAGTTGTAGCATACTGCGAGAAGAACAAGCAATATGAAGGGTTGAGCATAGCTGAAATTGCTGATAGAAGGAGTGTAAGCCCATTTGATGCTGCATTCGACCTCCTAGTAGAGGAAGAAGGGGTTGTCGGCATAATTTTGCATATGATTAGTGAAGATGATATGCGATATGTTATGAAGCATCCACTAACGATGGTTGGGACCGACGGTTCGTGCTACGCGCCTTATGGCTCATTAGCTAGGGGGAAGCCGCACCCAAGAAATTACGGAACATTTCCAATAAATTTAGGAAGGTACGTAAGAGATGAAAAAATTTTGAGTTTACAGGAGGCGATTAGGAAGATGACTTCAATGCCAGCGCAAAAGTTAGGATTAAGAGATCGCGGCCTGATACGAGAGGGATTTTGGGCTGATATTGTCGTTTTCAACCCTATGAAAATAATTGACAAGGCTACATTTAAAGATCCGCACCAGTTCCCTGAAGGAATCGAATATGTCATAGTGAATGGACAAATAGTAATCGAAAAAGGTGAGCATACGGGAAATATGGCTGGGAAAGTTTTGAGAAAGAATGTTTACCGGTACTCTTCCAAAACTAAGTCGTAAACTATGTCTCTTTCAGTTATAATGCCTACAAGTCTATCATCTTCGACTACTGGCAGTGCTCCAATATTCTTTTCCTTCATTATCTTTGTTGCTTCGCCAAGCTCAGCATCTGGACGTATAGTTATAACTGGTGAAGTCATTATTTTCGAAAGTGGAATCCTAACTAAGTCATAAATGCTACATTTTGGCGAGAATTTAACTGCATTTTTTACGTGAAATACCTTTACTATATCTATTGCAACAACTATTCCAATAAGCTTGCCCTCCTCTAATATTGGCAATCTTCTAAATCCTAAGTTTATCATGGTTTGGGCAGCTTCTTTAACAGTTGTCTCCGGCGTTGCGGTGATTACGTCATTAGTCATTATGTCCTTAACTTTCTTGCCAGTTACTTTTTCTGCTAAGTATCTTAGAACATCTCTTTCGGTGATTATCCCATACACCTTCTCGTCTTCAGTTACTATTGGAACTGCGCCCACATTATTTAGGACCATGCGCTCTAATACATCTACAAATGTCTCGTCGATGTAGGCTTTAACTACATTTCTCGACATTATAGACTCTATTGGCTCTTCAACTGCCTTAAACAAGTTTCCTTCGTGCCTATTAATTATGATGTTAAAGTAATCTCCACCGCCAAAGTAATTGACTAAGTCTGTTGCGGTTACGATGCCAAGTAAAGTTTTATCGGGCATGGTTATTGGCACTCTTCTAAATCCCTTATTCATCATGAGTTGGATTACTTCTTGAACTGGCGCTCGCTGAGAAGCTGTGATAACAGGCTTCCTGGCAATCACTTCTAGCTCAAATTCTCTTTCATAAATCTTGTCTGAGAAATTGGGTTTTCCATCACTTCTTAAAAAGCGAGGTTCTACTCTTCTCATCTTACTTCTCATCTAGTCACCGAGAATATTTAGGTCACTGCGGATATATACGCATATAGGTTAATAAGTTACAGCGACTTTATTTCCGCCCTTCTTTTTGATTTCTCTTAATAGTTTTAATGCTTGCTTTCTAGTGTAGCCATTATATGCTTCTCTCCTGTTTTTAGCAGGCTTGCAAGTTACAGGTCCTAGTGCCACTGCAATGGAA
>QMRA01000018.1:0-9487 GCA_003649155.1 Thermoproteota archaeon
CTCAATAACTGTAGAACCAGTAATCCTAGCATATTCAGTTGTCAATCCTGTTTCAGGATCTGTCCAATTGAAGGAAGCTCCGATATGTAGAGGTAATGGTGCCAGCTCCCAACAGATCATTCCAACAGTTTCAGGATACTTTTCACTCGCTACAATGACTCTATCCTTAACAGTAATTATCTTCCAATAATCTTCTACGAGCTCTCCTTCCATGTACAACTTGGTCAAAATCATCATCGTATCAGGATTGTCAGTCTTAGTGAATAGCGAGTACCTTTCCCCTACAAGCTCACCCTCTGCCGTGAAAACCTCTACACCATACTTAAGGTACATTTCATCGAACGGTATATTCTCCCCAACCTCCACATACGTGTACACCCTCTGGTAGATCGGTGATGCCCCATGTAGAAATAGTACGAGTAGCAGAATGACAGTTAGTTTTTTATTGAAAAGTAGCATTAAAAGGACCTCACAGAGACAACTATGCATAAATTTATACAAAAATTTTCTTCCACAAAACCATTACATGCAATACCATTCGATGATTTTCAGGTAAGTTGAGGTGGTTTTCGACACTAAGTTTACAATTTTAGAAGTTTGGAATGAATTGGAATTGTAATGCTAAGCAAAATACTTACTATTAGACTTGTAAATAACGTCACTTTACTCACTAACCGAATCTATAGAATTTAGCATTCAATTATATTCAGCTTCAGGCATCTAAACTTAAAAGGCTTATAATTCTTCAATTACTTCAACTGCATTTTGATGTGCTATCATTTGGGCCTCATGGGATTGCCACTTTTTCTGGCCATGGCTCTCTAAGGAATTTTTCGACCATTCTACATGGGACGTTGAGGACAAATGCCCAGCATATTTTGTGAGCAGTAAATAGTCCCTTCCTAGTCAACTCTATTTTTCCACCGCTCTCCTTAATGTAGCCTAGGAGCTTCAGGATTTTCAATGCTTTTCCAAAGCCAGTTTTGCCGACAAGCTTCCCGAAGTCCTTTCTAAACTTGCTGTTAAATTCAGCTAAGTCCAGTTGCCTACAGATGAATAATCTCGATACGGCATACCTAATTGCCCCCTCAATCTCATCGACGTATCTAGCTCCAGCTATAGGCAGCCTCCCCTCCAAAGTAGCGCTATTATACTCTGGAACTGAGCACACGTTTTGATATTCGTAGCCACCAGTAAATCCGATGCCTCCACATCCAAAAGCTATTAGCGGCCCCTCCATCTCGTAGTTGACGGTCACGTACTTCCAGCCTCTCTTCCTACTATACCCGTAAATTTCAACGGGCTCAAATCCACTTGAACTAAGCAAGTCTTCAGCAGCGTAAACCATTCTCTTGAACGTCTGCTTGTCAGGCTGCCTCAACCTACCGCTCCTAATCAGCTTATAGCCAATACTGAATTCGGTTATCAAGGTTGGGTAGCACGTTATTTCGTCGACGTCCTGCTCTGCAGCCACTCTAAGGTCTTCAATCCACTCGTCATACGTTTGGCCTGGAGCCATGTACATTAAGTCGATATTGATGTACTCAACTCCAGCTCGACGCAAATTCTCAATAGACTTAAGTGAATCCTCGACGCTGTGCCGCCTACCTAAACTCTTAAGGGTCTTAGGATTAAATGACTGAACTCCAAGACTAACCTCAGCAACTCCTCCATCAACCAAGTCGAATACGCGGCTTTCATCAGCCAAGTCCTCTGGATTAGCTTCGATAGCAACTTTAGGCTCAGCATCAAAATATTCAGCTAAACAAGTCAAAATACCCCTAATTTGTCTGCCAGTCAGCAAGCTGGGAGTTCCGCCACCCATGTGTACGTCAATCACCTTCAATCCAAGATCTCTAAGAATGTCACCGTAAATCGCGATCTCCCTCTTCAAAGCCTCAACATACTTAGAAATCTCCTCTCGGCTCTGAATTGGAAATCTAACATATGGGCAGAATAGGCAGGTGCCAGTGCAAAATGGAACGTGAATGTAAGCTGCAACCTCCCTCTCCCTAAACGTGTCATGAATATCCTTAGCCGCAGCTGAAGGGTCAACTCCCTCAAAAACAGCTCTAAAAGCCCTCTTAGCAATCCAGCTCCAAAAACCAAAGCTATGGCGGTCCAACATCACAAGTAAATTGCGGCAATTCAAATTAAAGTGTTACCATATTCGAAAATAGTATTACGATTATAAGCAGTTGAAATTAACCAGTACGCGCACTCTGCTAATGGAAATGCTACTTAGACTTACTCGCATCAAAATACTGCTCAACCTCCAATCTGCATTGAACATGCCTAATTACAATGTAGGTGGCTGCGTCCAATAATATGGCGAGCACTATCATTGAAACTGAAAATATAAACCAATCAACCATCACAAAACCACTCAAAGCAATAGCAATGCCCAAACTAATCCAATAAATGAGCATAGAAGGCACAAATCCGCCAATACCGCGAAGTACAAAAATTATGCCTTGAAGCCAGCTCGGCATTATAAGAAGTTTAGAACCATGCAAAATTATTAGTGCTCCTCAATAATCAAAGATGAAGTAGAAGCCAAGGTGAGTAGAAAAGCTATCGTAATGTACTTCCGATACCCTCTGCAAAGCAGTAAGCACAATAGACTGGAAGCAGGCCGAGAGTTAAGGGAATGAAGAAGAAAGCCCAAAAAGACAAGGCATTCAGAACCCAACTTACAAAATCTCAATGCCTCAGGAGCAGAAGATTTGACAGCTAAACCATTATACTCCCTAATATCCACAATACCTCCTCATATTACGACTCCACAATAGTATTATGAGACTAATACACTAACTATTTTTATAAATTGCCTCACAACTATTAAGAGTCGAGTGAAATCTGAAAGTCAATTTAGCTAAAAGGATAAGTTGGGTCAACAAGCAATAGCACCGCATTTCATGAAGCTAATTCAAAATGCTTAAAATGCCAAGTACAAGTGAATTTTAAGCGTTGGTGAAAAGATGCTCAGCGTAATATCATTAGATTTCGGTGGAACGCTAGCCTGTGAAGTGAATGAGGAATACTATGCATTCCACGAAATTCTAAGAGAGTTAGGATACGCAGTTGAAGTTGAGGAAGTTAGAGAGGCACTGTCAATAGCATGGAATTTGTGGCTTCAAGAAAAAGCGAAAACTGGCAAGGTGTGGAGTGAAGAAGCCCTAAAAGGCGTGATAAGGCGGATTTTAAGGCAGGTTGGAGCGCCAGCTTCAGACGAGCTAGTGTTAAGGGCAGCAGAACTATACCCGCATAAGTTAGAGTTCAAAGCATACCCCGACGCAGAGCCAACACTCAAGAAGCTCAAGCAGAAGGAAAAGTACAAGCTAATCGTGATCTCAAACGCATCATCACAGAGAAACGTGGAGATCTACCTCGAAAACCTAGGCTTAAAGCACTACTTCGACCTAATAATAGTTTCAGGAACAATAGGCTATGAAAAGCCGGATCCCAAAATATTCCACGCAGCAGCTGAAATGCTCGACGTAAAGCCGGAGGAAATGCTACACGTCGGAGACGATTATGAGGCAGACTACCTAGGAGCAATCTCCGCAGGGCTTAAAGGCGTACTAATAGACAGAAAAGATGTCCATAAGGGCAAGCAGTGCACAAGAATTAAAGAGCTCACCGAGCTAATAGGCCTGCTAAACGAGCTCAAGTAAAATTTAAGCTAGTAATGAACTCGTTCTCTTACCCAGACCACAGGGAAATGCGAGAATACCAATAGTCCTTAAGCCTCAATTTGAAAGTAAGTGAAGGATGAAGTGGCAGCGTAGACCTACTCTACAACCTTCACGACCCTTTGGCAAGACCCATAACTGCCAGATTTAACATCAACTTCAATAGTGTAGGTTCCAAGCTTTCTCGGCAAACCTCTAAGCATCACGCTCCAATC
The DNA here is from genome assembly GCA_003649155.1 of Thermoproteota archaeon. Classification (GTDB taxonomy): domain Archaea; phylum Thermoproteota; class Methanomethylicia; order Culexarchaeales; family Culexmicrobiaceae; genus Culexmicrobium. The sequence continues at coordinate 3,911 of QMRA01000018.1, forward strand.
ACCCTTAGAACTAGAGACGCAATCGCTAATTTCACCCCCAACCGGCAATCACCCTGACCTTCACGTCACCAGCTGGAAGCCCATTCCAATCGAAAATCTTCCCGTCCACACTGATGGAAATTGGAATGTGACCTAATTTAACCCTATTAGGATAAGCAGCACAAGTAATAGTCACAAAAGCACTGCTACCCAGTATTAGTGCTCATATTAAAGCATTCCCACAAGTAGGCGGGGTAAACGCCTGCAAGCAGAGAAGCTTGAAGGCTTACTAGGTGAAGGAGAGATTGTGTTCAGTGGCGGGAGTTGCACACCCCACCGCATTTTACTTGCAGGTTAATGGCTGACCTAAACTTCAATTAAGTACCAGCTCTTATCCTTAAACTGCTCTGGCATGTCGCCTACACGCCAACCCCAGCCAGTAGTCTCGGCATAGTAGTACTTCAACCCATTATAGGTGAAGTACCAGACGGAGCTCTGAAGGTTATGCTTAGGCTCCTCCTCAAGGTGGACGGCAACAGCAACATGCGTCCCATCAGTTGAAAACACTAATAATACCTTAAAGCCAGCAGCCTTCAAAAGCGAAGCATAAAGGAATGCGTGGGTGTCGCAGTCCCCACCCATCTCAACCAGCGTCTCAACTGGATACTTAAACTCATAAGTCGGGTAATACCTTACGCACAAAGCGTACTCCTTATCCTGAACGAAGTCAAGCAGCGCATTAGCAAGCTCCTCCTCACCCTCAGTTTCACTCCTAATCCTCGAAACAATCTCCTGAATAATCGGCTCATCAGGAGTAATGTATACCCGCGCAACCTCCAAATTACTAATCGGGATAGATGGGTGAGGCTTCTCACTATAATACTCGTAAACGTCGTAGGGAATTGAGAGAGTCATGATATGCCTCTCCAAGCCGAACTTAGTGTAGTAAACAACTGTAACTGCAACGCAATCACTCGGAGCCTCCTCAAAAATCAAGTCATACTCAAACTTCAACCGGTCAAACTCAGCTCTAAGAGCCTCATACTCATTACTCAAAGCGCTATAGTCGCTTTGAAGGCTAATGTAATCGTCATAGAGCGAGTCATACTCCAACTTCAAACTATCATACTCACTCCTTAGCTGGGAAATCTCAAATTGAAGTCGGCTTAACTCAGACCTAAGCTGATCATTCTCATCAATCAGGCCACTCAGCCTCAACTGGAGAGAAAAATTGTAAGCGCCAAGAACGCCGCAAACCAGGATGAGGAGAATAATTGCGACAGCAGACCCACTAACCCTAGACCTCCTAGCCACAGCAGAAGCGTCAACTTCCAACATAACTCACCCCAACCACGTAGACTTGAAATAATCCACCAAATAAAACTTCATCAAATAACATAACATTAGCGGCGTCTTCGAATACATTGCTGAACTCCAAGCTTCTTCAAGTGGATTAATGTATGAATCGTTCATAAATCATAAAATGGCTTACAGTTGATGAAAGCTCGGTGAAGGCTTTGAGGAAGGCGCACTTACTCCTCATAGTCATAATATGCGTAATAGCTCTCTCATTAACGCTAACCTTCCTCCTCACCATAAGGCGTGAAGAGGGGTTCACTGAGCCTGTAAAGAGCTATGTGCAGACTGTTTACGGCAACGCGAAGCTCTTCATAAATGGTGAGCCTGTCGACATCCTCGCCTTCTACACTACAACTGAGGTGAAGGAGTACATTGACAAGGCAGCTAGATATGGGGTACTCTTCTGCAATGTTCGAGTCGGCTGGATTCAAGTCGACAAGGTGTCTGCGCAGTTCTTCAGGGAGAATCCAGAGCTCTCAGCCAAGTTTAGGGAGATGGCTGGTGAGGGGAGGCTTAGAGAGGTACTTGAGCTCCTCCCAGAATTCGAGCTCCCTAATGATGCTTCCAGCCTAATAGACTTCCAAGTCATAGATGAAATACTCGACTACGCAGCTAGAAGGGAAGTATACATTGTACTATCATTCTGCTACTTGAAGCCTCCAATATGGTGGCTGAAGAACTTTCCAGACCAAATCCAAATGAACAGCACAGGCGGACTATGCCACATGGCAACCTTTAACTCTCCAGCTCTCATAAAGTACGCCGACCAAGTGATCAGAGCGCTGGTGAGCCGCTACAAAAACCACCCAGCCCTACTCGGGTGGGGATTATGCTTCGGCTGGACAAGCGAGGACAACTATCCAGGCGGCAACTACTACGCATCCTGGGGAATCTACGACTACTCTCCAATGGCAGTAAAGAGGTTTAGGGATTGGCTCAGGAAGTCGTATAATGATAATGTGACCGCTTTTAGGCTAGCCTGGAGAAACGAGACAGTAACATTCGACGATGCAGTTCCACCCAAGCCGCTGCCACCACCAAAAGATGCGGAGGAGCTCGTCGAATTCATTAATGGGCCAGGAGACACTAGGAGGGCATGGCTAGACTGGATGCTCTTCCGCCTAGAAGAGAAGACGAAGTGCATGCTACACTTCGCAAACCTCTACAAGGCGCTGGACCCCAACCACGTCATAATACAGACGCCGGCAACCCCACTATCAGCCGGGCTAAGCAACCCAACATTCCTAAGCATAGACTACTACAGCTACGCTAAATCGCCAATAGACGTCGTCTACGTAAACCCAGGCCTCGACGACAAGACGGCAACTATAGTGAAACTCTACAACTGCTACCCGCCATTTCTCAAATATTATGAGCAGCACGGCAAAGCAGCATTCATAAAGTGGGAGGGAAGACCCAACGTCAACTACGACCAGCACCCAGACTATATTGAAGCAGTAGCAGAAATGGCGAGGAAAACAGGCACTGGCCTCGCAATCTGGGGCGGGCACGTCCCAATGCCAGCATCAGGAGAAGAACAGCCAGAATTTACAGACAGCCAAATACAACTATTCATAAACACCTTCCGCTCAACCCCAGAAGGAAAACTTGAAAAGTCGAAAATAGTCATACTAGAAGACCCGCGCCTATGCTTCTTCACCTACTACAAACCCCACCCACTTAAGCTAATCGAAACCACAACTCTCTGGATCATACTACACCTAGCAGGCATAGACTGCGACGTCCTACCAATCCAAGAAGTCAAAGAAAACCCCACAATCCTACAAAGCTACAAGGCAGTAATCCTAGACAACATGTACCGAATAGACGAGGAAACAACAACCATCCTACAAAACTACCTGAAAAATGGAGGGTGGCTCATCCTAATAGGAAAAACAGCAACCTACAACTGGCAAGGAGAAGGAAAATTTGAAAACCTAAAGAAACTACTAGGCATCAACACGACGATAACCGAAGCAAAAATCACCCAATACTCATGGACCTACACAAACGCAAGCGACCCCCTACTAAATGGAATAGCCGGCCAACCCGGAGACATAAAAAGCCCCTACAACCTACTATACATACCCACATTCAATTACGAAGAAGAAGGCTACACAATATTAGGCACTCTAAACGAAAACCCGAATATAGCCACAGTACTACGCAAAAACAAAATAATAGTATGGTTCCCAAGACTAGGACTACAACTACTAGACAGAAACCCCACAGAACTACAAACAACAATCCAATTCCTCAAAAACCTATACAACCTCATAAACACCAACAAATAACTCATTCCACAAAGCCCACACAGCAAATATCATTAAAATATTCCAACCAAACTGCTAACCACTAAATTTATTAGAGCTAATCAAAAACTCTCCTCCTCTTAACATTAACGTCAACTGCAATTTCAACCAACTTTACATGGTCCAAGAACTTAGATGCGCGTATTAATCTCTTTGAGCAACAATAATGCCTCTCACCTTCTCGTTTTCATGTACACTCTGGAAACTAGACATGTAGTCAATCAGTTGAGTTAACGTAGAATCATCAGCAACTCCACCCTTAACCTCAATAACAACCCAACTCCCACTCTTATCAATAGCTAAAATGTCAATTCTACCACCACTTGGAAGAACAACCTGCTTACCATATAATCTTAAACCATCCTCAATAACGTTTAAATCACGAGCAATCGCTTTTTTCAACTAAACTTTCAGGAATCTCAACAACTCTCTCCTGCGGATACTCAACAACTTTTACAACATGAGGATGCTCAACTGTTAACCCAGTTGGCCGAACTTGTCCACGGCGAAGCCTTGGAATGACTTCCTCAAGTAAAAATCTAAGCCTCCTCAAACAATCATCAACACTACACCAGTAATCACCCACATCACTTAAAGAATCCACCCTACCAATCAACTTATACAAGAAACTCTCAGCCCTATCTAAGTCAATATACGTGAAAAACGCCTGCCTCAAAGGCTTAACTCCAAGATCTTGCTGCAAATCAATACCAAACGGGATGGGCATAACAGTAGAACACTTCTTAGATGCCCTAAGGTAAAAAGGATTAGAACTCATCAACTCACGACGGGTAACATCCAAAATATGCCCTTTATATTTCTCATCAACAGTATCCCACAAATTCAAACCAACATCAAAAGGCTCATCACTAATAACACAATCACCATAGACGCCAACAACATACCAATTACCAATAGCACTCCTAGAAATGAAAAAGACTAAACCACCACTTCTAAACTTCCTCGGCCTCATAGCATGAACCGGAGGAGCATACCCAAAATAAAAATCATCACTAAAGCCCTCATAGAAATTCCACCACTCAAAACCAAAACCATACTCAGCAAAAAACTTAAAACCCAAACCACCAGCCCTACCACCCAAGAAAAACTCCCTATAAACCCTATCATCCCAACCCCGATAACCATTAGAAGACCACAAAACCTTCCAAACAATAACCTCAGACACTACAACCACTCACAACTAACACTCCTTTCAAAAACAATTTAATACCGTAATATTTAAATAAATATTTTAAATCTAAAATCACAAAAATAATGAGAAAGAAATAATGACCATAATATTGGAAAACTGAACTAAGATAATTTATCAAACCTCAAACCTCAAGGCCAATACAAAGGATAAAACAACTATTACAGCTTTTTAGCCAACATCCTAAGCAGCAGAAAAACCACCGCCAAAAATGCAGGCAACAACACCAACAAAATAATATCCAACGCATGCCCCATCAAATAGTCAGCCCAATTAAACGTAGGAAAATTAAACAGCCACCTATACTCCTCAGGCAACATCCGATAAGCAGGAGTCGCCTGAACAGAACTCACAACCACCAAAACAATCACAACCGAAAACAAAGTCGTAAGCAAACTGAAAACAATACCCTCAACGGTCCTCAACGCCCCCACCACAATACCAACCCCCTATCAATAAAGTCAAATATAAATCATACCCTTCCAATCCAAACACCAGAAAACACAATCCAAAGAACCTATCAACAAACCCATAAATACTAAGTACCTTTCATCTTAAGGACTCAATAATAATTCAGTTATTACCCAGAAAACCAAGCGCTTACAAGATACCGTTTCTTGGCTTAAACCTATGGTTTTAACTGCCTCTATAATTTCCTCTAAGTAAATTTTAAGTGGTTTTAGCGAATCTCCAGTTCTGGTAGCCTGTATATACTTC
>QMRA01000019.1:0-8552 GCA_003649155.1 Thermoproteota archaeon
GTATGTATAGAGTGCGTCCCAAAGTTTCATTCCAATTTCAAGAGTTTCATAGTCATTCTTAGTTATGAGCCGCAATCCCGCTAGTACTGCTTTTATTCCTTTGGCTTCCGGTGATTTTACTATTTCCCCTTCAATATCAGCTGCATGAACGACTTCAGCTACTTTCTGCACGTATGGATCTTTAATTGCATATTTTTCTACTATGACTTCAAAAGTGCATTTATTATTATGGTGTCCGAGCTCCACCCCTTTAATGTCAAAAGGTATGCCATGTTCTGGTTTCAACTTCTCATCAGGCCAATTTATAAATGTAAATTCAGCTTCTGGGTCAATGAGCTTCTTTATAAGCCAAGCGGATGCAGTTCTATCAACATAAGGGAAACTTCGGGTTACCCACTTCAAAATAATCACAATCTCGCTTTAAGATTTAAGATATTTAAAGATTTTTAATTAATAAATTTAGAAGCCAAAGAGAGATGCATTATAAAAGATAAAAAATAAACAGTATTTTATTTTAAAGTTATTCAAGATTTAATTCTACTTTCAATTTGTAGTCTTGTAGATTGAAGATTTCTGTGAATATTTCGTCAGCTAATTCTGCTGCATCTTCATAATCAACTAGTGCTTGATAGCTAATTTCTCCTTTAGTGAAGCCCATTTCAATTAGTGCATCTTCCTCTTCTGGCGTTAATTGATGGAATGGAATGTCACAAATTAATACTGGATCCCCTTTTGTTCCTGCATATTGTATGAATTTGCCGGTGTTCTTATCTTCGAAGATAACGAAGTTGTTATCTCCGCCTTCGTTTACTATTCTTTTGATGTATCTATCCATCAATTCAATTCTATCCAATATTTCACTTCCGCAGAATTTGTCTGCATTTACGGATTTATATTTATTTTACTTTGTGCACGCCTATTTCAAAAATATGTTTTCAATTGCTTCTTAATGGAGTTCATGTTAGAGGGTGAGAGAAAGAATTAATTAACGCTAAAGTTAGTATAATTCTAAATCGTAGATTCGTTGGGTACAATGAAGGTGTAGTGTATGTGGAGCATGCTGTACTTAGTTCGCAATAACCCAGAGAAGATCAAGTGGTCTCAGAGGATGCGCGGTTTGGATGAAAGTATTGTTGATAGGGCTGTTCAGCTTGATTTGGAATGGAGGAAGGCTTTAACTGAGCTTAATGAGCTGAGGCGTCAGCACAACATTGTGTCTAGAGAGGTTGCAAGGCTCAGTGGTGAAGCTAGAGAGGCTAAGATTAGAGAGGCTAAAGAGCTTTTGAGGGAAATTGAAGTTAAGGAGATGTATGTTAAGAAGCTTGAGGAAGAGCGTAATAGGGTTCTTTTGAGCATTCCTAATATAGTGCATGAATCCGTGCCTGTTGGTAAGGATGAAGATGACAATGTGCCGGTGAGGTTTTATGGTAAGCCAAAGGTTTGGGAGGGATATCTGGATCAATTTTTAGAGCAGACTAGGGGATTCAATGTGGATTACGAGGTTATCGACTGGAAGCCAGTAGGACATGCGGACATGCTTACATTATTAGGCTTAGGTGATACTTTGAAGGCCGGTAAAGTTGCAGGTTCTAGATTCTACTACTTGTTTGAGGACCTAGTGTGGCTTGACATGGCTTTATTAATGTATGCTATAGATTATATGACAAAGCAAGGTTTCACACTTGTCCTACCCCCATATATGATGAGGAGAGAGCCATATTCTGGAGTTACAACATTAAGTGACTTTGAAGACGCTATTTACAAAATTGAAGGTGAAGATTTATACTTGATAGCTACTAGTGAACATCCAATAGCTGCACTACGCATGAATGAAATAATTATGGCAGACGACCTCCCACTACTCTATGCTGGAGTGAGCCCATGCTTTAGGAAAGAGGCTGGAGCTCATGGCAAAGACACTAAAGGAATATTTAGAGTTCATCAATTTCACAAGGTTGAACAATTCGTATTTTGCCTTCCAGAAGATTCATGGGATTGGATAGAGAAATTAATTGCTAATGCTGAAGCGCTCTGGTCTGGCCTAAACATCCCATATCGAGTTGTCAATATATGCACTGGAGAGCTTAGCGCAGTTGTAGCTAAAAGGTATGATTTAGAGGCTTGGATGCCTGCTCAAGGCAAATATCGTGAAATGGTTTCATGCAGCAACTGCACTGACTGGCAAAGTTATAGACTTAAAATTAGATTTCAGCGTAAAGTAGAGAAGGGATTTGAGCGAGGATATGTTCACACATTGAATTCTACGGCTATTGCTTCAACAAGAGCCATCACAGCGATACTGGAGAACTATCAAGAGCCCGATGGAACCGTCGTTATACCTAAGGTGCTTAGACCATACCTTGAAATGTTCTCTAAAGCTCCCAAGGAAGTCATAGTACCTAAGCGTAAAAGTTGACAAGGAACTTTTGCTGTTTTGAATGTTTAAGGGTGGGGGAGGGGCTTAGGGCTCAGTCTGGCCACGATCATCATTCTTTCAGCTGTTCTCTTCATCATCCCCTAAGCCTCTACACTGGAACTAACTGCCTCATTTTTAGTTCTCTGGTAAGTTCTTCTATGATGATGCTCTCGAATGAGTGTATTTTAACTGGGACTGCGAATTTAAATCCAGATGGCGGAGATAAAACAAGTGCCTCACCTTTATCTAGTGTTTTAATTTCTTGTCCTGCGTTTTCGAGGTATGGGCTGTAATTTATTATAAGCTGGTAGTCAGGCTTTGTTGGAAGTGGAAGTATCACTTTTGTTAATTGTTGTCTAACTATTGGCTCGTCAAGTTCACCGGGCATTTGAGTGATACAACATATTCCAACTCTATACTTTCTACCACGCTTACTTATTATTGAGAAGATGTTCTCTCTTCTCGCTCCATCACTGTATAAAGCTCGCTTTGAGAGGTATCTGTGCGCTTCTTCAACCATTATTAGCGTTGTTGGAAGTTGCTCCCACTTTTTAGGCGCGATCTTCCTCAATTTTTCATATAATTTGAATATTCTCTTGGCAAAGAGAACAGTGATGAGTTTTTCCTGCGATTCAGATGCGCTAGGCATGTCTATTAAAACTACTTTTCCTTCAGAGATTGCCTGTAAAACTGCATTAATCAAATTTGTATTGCATTTCTCTCTCTTGAAAATTTCGTCGTTGCTGAGAATTCTCCTCAGCTTTCTCTTAGTTACTAATATTGTTACTTTCTGAGATTTCCCTCTTAGATCATTGTAAATGTAATTTGCGTCTTTGTAGATGAGGTATTTGAGCCACTCTTCATCATATGCATTCCAAGCCATCCAGAGAAGCGATTCTTGTGGTGGAGTAAATTCTCCAGTCTGTTCAAAATCGCTTGGACGGAGATCCCCCCACCATATCTCAAGTGGATGTGCTTGAATTCTCCTTGAGATTAGCTCTCCACTTAGCTTGAATTCATAATACATGTTGCATGGAAACTTAACTTTTGGTGTGACGTAGAATAGGCTTTTTTCTGCATATGAGCTGTGAACTAGTCCTAAGTGGTATGCATCTCCTCCATCAAAATATTCGCTTTCAGTATCAATTACTAGTAGGGAGTAAAGTCCACCACTTCTCATAACATTCCAAGCTAAAACTTTGCCAAAATTTGTCTTTCCTCCTCCAGTTATAGAGCAAACAAGTATGTGATGAGGGAATGCTCTAGCTCCATTTAACGTTACTTTTCTTGTTGTAGCTTTATGCCCACTTCTCAGGAATCCTATTTCAATATCGCCCGTATCTAGTGACAGTTGCTCGGTGTCCTCATCCGTCAAGTACTCGACGTATGAGAATAGTGATGGTACTGTAGTTGGCCCTGAAACTACGCCTAATTCATCTATTTGTGCTATAATGGTTGCAATAGCTATGTCATAGCATCTTAAAGGTCTATCAATCAGCTCGACTTCTTCACCCTTCTCTCTCTTAAATGATATTCTAGCCACTTCAGCAGGTGAAAGTAATGCTTCAGGTTTAAAATCGAAAACTCTTACTATGAATTTTAAGCCTTTATCAATAACCTTTAGAAGCTGGCCTCTCTCCACTCTCTTTCCAGTATACACTCGGAATTGGATTAAGTTGCTTTCTGCCCAAATAACTACACCAACCCTATCTACTTCTCCCATAATTTCTCCTCCTTAAAACTCGTAGACTTCAAATTTGAAATGAAGCGACTTCTCAGGCTTGGATTTAGGGATTCTAAGAATGTTAGACGGAGATAAGCTAACTCTTGCTTACCAATCTTAGCCTCATCATGACAGCTTTTAAGAGGATAGGGGTATCCAGGAGTTGCTGGGTCTTGAAGATAAGCTATTTCACTTAAATACTCTCCAATTACATTACTTTCAATTACATCTCTCCTATTTACATCAACTCTAAAAATGTGGTCAGTATCTGGAGCGAATTTAACAATTGTTATTGCACCTAGATACCATTTTGGATATTGCCTTAGCCTAAAAATAGGATAGTAATACCATGCTGAATCTGCGAGTAGATCGCTACTTTTATGCAGTAAGTATCCTAGAAGGCTTTCACCTGTATTAACTTCCAATTTTGAAGCTTTAGTTATTCCAATAAGTCTAACGCCCTTCATGTGAAAATGCTCGCATAATCTATCTAGAATCCTCCTTGTACCTTCCTTATATGCTGGAATAGCAATTAACGGTCTATCAAGGATACAGTAATCTCCTCTACTCAACCTTGAAGCGGCAGAAATCGCAGATTCTACTTCAATATTAAAGAGAAATTCCATAGCTTCAAGCCTACTTCTAACGAGCTTAGCTCTAATATTTGGCTCAGCTTCATAAATTCTCTGCCTGCCCATCCAAATTGAGCACGAAACCTTTGCTAATGCAATTTGAAATGTACCACAATCAAATAATATTTTAAGTGAAGCATCTATCGACAGAACTTTCCTACTATGCTTCCTAACTTCAAGTTTATGGAAATTTTCAATTCTAATTGGGATTCCCCTAATTATCTTGCCGCGATCCCTAATCACAGGATATGGATTTGTAATCAATTCTCCAGTTAATGTCCACTGCGGAGCTTCGACTTTACCTTTAAACATTCTCGACAGCTCCTCTACTATAACTTCAAAGTCTTCCATTAGCAGTTTCATGTTACTCGCCCGTGGCCAGTTGCATAAAAATATTTAAGCAAAAAAGATATTTTAAGTTCGCTTTTGAATCAATTTTAAAAAACAAAAATATGTTTGATATTACCTTTTCACAAAATGCGTATATTAACGATCAAGCCATACTGTAATTCATTGCATGATAACAGTATCAAAAATTTGTTACAGTATCGCTTATTTACCTTAAACTTAATTAGATTTGATGGTGAAAAAGCTTTATCTGCGAAGAGTAATTTTATGCGTACAGTACAACATGTGATGATGAATATTTCATTTTTATTATGACAGTAACATAAAATTGTTACTGTATCAAAAGCTATATAACTGATACAAACCCCAAATATAGTTAGAGTATACGGTGACTTTCAATGGTAGTGCTAATGTGCTTTGTTGGGCATGATTACCAGAGAATTATAGATGGAATAAACTATTGGAGAATGCGAGAGCCAATAGAAGCAATATACCTATTCTATGACAAGAAGAGAGATCCATATGGCTATGCTTCTAGGAGAAATACTAAGGATTTGGAGAAGGCTTTAACATTTGCTGGATCTAAACCTAAAATTATTGGGATAAATCCTCAAGATTATGAAGAGGTCTTTACTTCTCTTTATAAGTCTTTGAAGAGTGAGGTTATAGATAATGGTAGGAAAGTTCTGATTGACGCAACTTCAACTACTAAAGAAGCTTATGGAGCAGCTGTTACGGTTAGTTTGATGTTTCCTAAAGTTGGGATCTATATAGTTCCACCAGCTGAAAGAGGCTGGTATATTCCTGAACCTGGAACGCCTGAATATGAAAATTGGTTTAGTCGAGTTAGGATGAGGAGGGGTACTCAACCACAAGAAATATATTTACCAGGCAATAGGCTGGAACATCCAAGCTTTGATGAAATGAAAATCCTTTTAGCTCTTATTGAGCATGGGGGAAAAGCTAATTCAATCAAGTCTATCATTAAGTGGTGTAAAGAAGATCCAACTAATCCCGCAGTAAAGAACAGGTATAGTCGGTTAATTGCAAAACTCGTTTCTAAAGGACTATTAATTGAAGAACCATCGACGAGGACAAAGAGGGTGAGATTAACTGAATTTGGTAGGGTTTTCGCTAAGGCTTTAAGGTTAATTGCGTTAAAGCAGCAGCCAAAGAAAGAGCATTCAGTACCAGCGCAAGTAGACTTAAGAAGTGAAGAAACATTTCAGAATTTCCAGGAGCCAATAACTTCCAGAAGTGAATTAGAGATAACTTCGACTTCCGACTTAGGATTGATTGGTGGAATGCTCTCACCTATTCGTGGCAATTTAAGTAATCACGAACAAGCTTCAAGAACTGAGTTTGCAACCTTACTTGCTAGATTAGCAAGAGAATTTAAACTGGTTGATAAGTAGGCTACAAACTACTGATTACTCTTTAGTTTTAGCATCGTATCTGGCATGTTTGTGACTATGCCATTAGCTCCATGAGACTTTAAAGTTTCGGCGATATTAAAGTTATCTACTGTCCATGGAATTACCATCAACTTTAATTTTCTAGCAAATGCAATTGCCTTCTTAGTTGCAAGCCTATGAAATGGGAGAACTGCTTTTGCTCCGATTTTCTTAGCTCTAATAATTCCATCTGTATGTTTTATGTATATGAGCCCTGTTAATGCTTTTGGATTGTAATTTAGAATATCTATTAAGTGCTCTTTATTGAAGGAAGTAAATAAAACAGAATTCCAGAGATTTCTCTTCTCAACTTCCTTTAAAGTTGGCTTTATGGCCTCTTCGACTTTAATTTCAATGAATAATACTGTTTTTCCAGCTATATAATCTAGAACTTCGTTTAGTAATGGTATCTTCTCACCTAATCCAGCATCTAGGTTCTTTAATTCCCTTAGCGTTAATTCGCTTACTTTGCCAGTTCCATTAGTAGTTCGGTCTACTGTTTCGTCATGAATAACTACTGCATAGCCGTCACGTGAAATTCTAACGTCGATTTCGATGGCATCTGCTCCTATTTCGATTGCTCGTTTAATAGCTCTTAGAGTATTTTCAGGTTCATATGCGCTAGCTCCTCTATGAGCAACAATGAAGAAATCTCTATTAAGTTCTTTAATTGTAGTCATGACATTGACCTATCTCATTGTATAAACTATTAACATTTTCCCAGTTCGCAATGTGATGATTAAAATTGAATTGCTAGGTCTTCTGTATGAACATCATCAGTATGTAAGTTCGCAACTGCTTTTCTAATAGCACGCTTAACTTCGGAAATGTCGAAATTAGACTTCCCCATTACATACAAGTAAATTACGTGGGGGTTAGTTCCAACATAGACTGTCTTAATTGCTATGGGTTCCCATCCAGGTATTGGAATCATGTGCGAGACAATTCTTGTTCCATTTTTGAGTTCCATTTCAAACTTTGTTTTCAGTAGTTCATGAGTTTTTCTCAGTAAGTATAATGTTATCACTGTTGCATCGCTTATATTAATTTCAAAGAAGTCTCCATGAATTACTTTCGCTAAATGTGATACTCCTTCTTCCATTATTCGTTTTTCAGCTATGGATACAAGCTCCTTTTTAATTTCTATTCCAATAGCTTTAGCTCCAAATTCCTTCGCAGCTGTGATGATTACTTCTCCGTCTCCTGCTCCTAAATCATAAACTAAGTCGTCTGGTTTAACTTCAGCGAGTTTTAGCATCTCAATTGCTACTTTTCTTGGAGTTTTAAAACATATGGGTTGGGTCATAATGCTCTGCGATTGAATAATCTAATCAAGTATAAAAACTTGATGAGATTGGATTTTGATATTTTGCATCAGGCACAAGAACCCGTCATCATTCACTATGAGCGTCGGACGAAACCTCCATCATCATCTGCACTTCATCTTATGTGATGGTGATTGAAATACTTTGCTCAATTGCTTTATTGTCCAACTGCAAGTCTCATTGCATTTAATATAACTATGAATGATAAACCCATATCTCCTACTGCAACTGCCGCCCATAGATTTACTACGCCGAGAATTGCCAGTAAAGCTAATGCTCCTTTAACTCCAATTGAAAAAATTATATTTTGTTTGACTACATTCATTGTTTTACGACTTAATTTGAATAAGTAAGGAATTTTCATTAAATTGGGCTTCATTAGCACGACATCTCCGCTTTCAATTGCTACTTCTGTTCCAGATCCCATTGCAATACCTACGCAAGCATTTGCAAGTGCTGGGGCATCATTTATTCCATCTCCAACCATAGACACATGCTGATTATATAAGCTCATAATTTTCCGTATAACCTCTATTTTATCTTCTGGTGATAATTCTGCTCTATATTCGTCAATATCTAATTCCTTAGCTATCTTCTTTGCTACTTTTACGTGGTCGCCAGTTATCATGATAACTTTTAATCCTCTTTTCTTTA
>QMRA01000020.1:0-8348 GCA_003649155.1 Thermoproteota archaeon
GAATAATTGAAATTCCGTGGTGCGGAAGCGAGGAATGCGGCTTAAAGGCAGGTGAAGAAATCGACGCTAGAGTGTTAGGAGAAGCAATAGACATAACCGAAAAAGTAATTGACAAATGCGTAGTATGCGGGAAAGAAGCAACAAAAATTTTAAGATTAGCAAAAACCTATTAAGCTAAAACAACTCGCTTAACTCTTTCAAGTATGTAATCCGCTCTCTCATAAACCTCATCCCTAAACCCGAAAGAAGAAGATCCTATAGACTCAACTACAAAAGAGGCAGAAGCTGCACCAACAGCTAATGACCTCAAAACATCTCCAGACTTGACGTAAGAAGCCAAGAAAGACCCAATAAATGCATCACCACCTCCAGTAGGATCAGCAGTCTCAGCTGGAAAAGCAGGAACCCTCCAAACACCTGAAGGACAAGCTACAAGTGAACCTCTACTACCAAGCGTAACCAACAAAATTTCTACGCCAATCCTCCTCATCAACCGTATAGCTTCAGCAACACTTCTACAATCTAAAGCAGAAAGAAGCTCCTCCTCAGAAGCCTTAACTACGTGAAACTTCCCCAGTACATTGAAGTCATAAGGCCAGCGGGCAAGCTCAATTGAACCATCACTTTTAAAAACTCTAATAAATCCCTGCAAATCAACTGCGCGAATACAGTCCACCTCTAAAAGCCTAAGTAGCGTTGACTCGGGAATTTCACCACAAATTGGAGCAATTAATAAAGCCCTGCACTTAAAATCGCGTGGAACATCACAATCAAAAATAGGCTCACACTTAGATATGAGGCGAAGCCGCCTACTCCAATCGCTTGAGTACTCAATATAGAATCTAGTCGTGGGAGATTTACACCTCTTAACATTGCCAGTGAAAATAGAAGCTCTAGAATAGCGGAGTAGAAATTCATCTCTAAAGTCGAAGCCAACCTTCGATATAATAGAAACATCAGCCCCAAGTATTTTAGCTGGAAAGCCTGAATACGTAGGCGGCCCCCCGAGGCTAGTTTCAATATGGCCGCTCGGCAGTACAATGCGATCAATGGATATGTGGCCAACAATCACTAAGTCGGAAACTGCACTCATCAAGATCACTCTCAATAAGCAAAAATAGGAAGACTAATATTTATGATTAAACTGCATTGGAAAAGGGAGGATGAAAGTTGCCTAAAAAGCGAAAGTCTAGAGGCAGGTCAAAAGGAAGTAAAGGCAAAGAAGATAAGGTTCAATGCGATGCATGCGGAGCATGGGTACCTAGGAGTAAAGCTAAAAGAGTAACTAGATGGGTCTCTCCAGTAGACCCTCAGCTAGCAAAAGAGCTAGAAAAGAAGGGTGCAATAATCCAGAAATACCCAGTAACAAAGTACTACTGCGTGTCATGCGCAATATTTAGGGGAATCATAAAGATCAGATCTAGAGAGGAAAGGAAGAAAAGGCGACCATTAAGGTGAAGACTTCACACGCCTATCCAACTCCTCGTGAACAATAGTTATACAGTGACTTGCAAGATAGCTAATTGGACCCAAACTTACTCTACCTACTCCAATAGAATCAAGAAACCTCTCAGAATTAGGGTCCAACCCCAAATGGTCACCCAGAATAAAGCCATACTGACCACCCAACTCAAACTCTAACTTTTCAATAGCAACACCTCGCTCATGGAGATATAGCAATTTAATACCATTCTTCGCCAAACCTAAGATTAGCCTCTCAAAGTCACCCTTTGCAATTCTAAAAGCAGGATAACCTGGATGGCCCCCCTCACCCACAACAAGTAAATCTTTGATTATCGAAGCAACATCAACCTCACTTTTAGGAAGACTCTTTAAATGAGAGCCTAAAATGCTCAAAACCATACCTGGACGAGGAGGGCCCTCCAAGACAGCGTAGAAGTCGACGTCACGCCTAATAGCTCCATCAACTCTAAAAGCGCTCAAAATGCACCTACAAACCACATCCAACCTACCACTAGTTCCAGCAACATTTCTAAGAAGAAAATCAGGGGAAGTTGTTGCCGTAGACGCCTTCAATATGAAAATTCGCTTCAATGAAAACCACCCTTCAAACTACTCCAAACCCTCAAAGCTCTAATGCCAACTGTTACGTGAGAAAGTACTGCAACCAAAATAACAGCCCAACTCGGAAAGTTAAGTAGCAAGCCTAATGAAAGAATAACAAGCCTATCAGCCCTCTCAGCCACTCCAACACCAGCCATCTCAACACCAAGCGCCTCTCCCCTCGCCCTAGCATAGCTCACGAGCAATGATCCTGCAAGAGCAACCAAACCCCAAAAAAGTGGGCAAAGAGAGGTGTAGATGATTGAAGATAAAATTACCACATCAGAGTACCTATCAAGTAATGAGTCCAGAAAGCCGCCAAATTTAGTAACTCTCCCAGTAACTCTCGCAATAGCACCATCAAGAACGTCGAGAAAACCCGATATAATGACAAAAATAGCTGCAAAAATCAAATTGCCTCGAACAACTAGATAGGCTGAAACTAATGCTGTAAAAAATCCCAATACAGATACGACATTTGGCGTTAAGCCAATTTTAGCAGCGCCTAGAGCTATTGGCTCGATAAAACGCTTCACCCAAATTCTCAACCGCTCTAACAAGTCCCTCCCCAAATTAAAATAATCGTTTAAGCTATAAACAGTATGACTGTAGTCAGGTTAATTAACATCCTTTAACGTAAATCGATTAAAGGAGGAAGCCATGTGAGTAGGATTAAACAGTTCAGGCACTGGGTCGACATAATAGTTGAAGACCTAGTCTCAATGAAAGTTGATAAGCATGTCGTCAATGGAGGCATGGCTGCGTCAGGGCCAATACACATAGGTAAGACTAGAGGAGAACTCTTCATTCAAGCTGCAGTAGTTAGAGGACTAAAAAAGAAAGGCGCTGACGTAGAACACTTACTCGTCGTATACACTCAAGACCCACTAAAAGCAAAACCACCACTCGTAACTACAGAATTCGCTAAGAAGTGGAAGGGCGTCCGAATACTCGACGTCCCATGCCCCGAAGGTTGCTGCTCAAATTGGGTTGAACACTGGATGAAGCCGTTCTACGAAGTTTTAGACGACTTCGGAATCGAGAACTTGAAAATTGTAGAGACAAGCGAGATTTATAAAAGTAGAGAAATGGTCGAGGCAGTCAAGCTAATTGTTGAGAAGAGGAAAAAGGCAAGGGAAGTTCTAGGCAGATTTAAGGGGGCAAAATACCCAGAAGACTGGATACCCTTCAAGCCACTCTGCCCAAAATGCCACAACATAGCGACAACCAAAGCCGTCTCAATCGACCTTGAAGCTGAAAAGGCAGAATTTACCTGCCCCCGCTGCGGAGCGTCAGGAAAGGTTGATTTAACACAAGGAAAACTAGAGTGGAGATTAGAGTGGGCAGCACTGTGGCAAGTGCTAAACGTAACATTCGAGCCATACGGCAAGGACCACGCAGTAGTTGGCGGAAGTAGAGATAGCTGTGTAGCCATTGCAAGAGAAGTGCTAGGCATTGAACCTCCAAAAGGACTAGCATATGAGTGGGTCTACGTTAACGGTAAAGCAATGTCAAGCTCAGGAGGAATCTCATTCGACTTCAACGAGTGGCCCAAAGTAGCTAAACCTCAAGTTCTAAAGTACTGGTACTACTCAGCAAAGCCAATGACACACCTAGACTTCAGCCCACTCAAAATACCACAACTATCAGACGAGTACGACAAAGCTGAGAGAGTATACTTTGGAATTGAAAAAGTGAAGGAACCCAAAATAGAAGAAAACATGAAAAGGAGCTATGAAATAGCCAATAATGAAGAGCCACCCAAAGAAATGCCAATACAAATACCATATAAGTTTGCAGCAATGCTAGCTCAAATAATTCCGGAAAAAGAAGGATTTGGAAGACAAGCAGCTGAGAAGCTAATTAAAACAGGACACATAAAAGAAATTCCAAGCGAAGAAGGATTAAAGCAGATAGAGAGCATCCTAAGAAGAGCAGGATACTGGGTTAGAAAGTACGCACCACCACACTTAAGAATCACAATATTGGAGAAACTCCCACAAGATATAGCCAACAAGTTAGACGAAAAAGAGAAGGAGTTCCTAAGGATACTTGGAGAGAAAATAGGTGAAAGGAAATGGACTCCGGACGAGCTAGAAGCTGAAATCTACAGATTAGCAAGAGAAGTCGTTGAAATAGGCTCTAAAAAGGCATTTAGAGCAGCCTATAAAGTGCTACTAGGCAGAGACAGTGGACCTAGACTAGCACCATTTATCTTAACCCTAGATGAGAAATTCGTGATAAAAAGATTTAGAGAGCTCACTTAGCTCCCAGCTTACGCAACTCTTCAACAACTCTTTTCATCATAAGCGCGTCATCCTCTAGTATGGGTGACTCTGAAATTATAGTGAAGTGATAGTCATTCTCCACAATCAATTCAGCCAGTGGATTGAAGTCTGGCCCATGCTCTTCAGATTCCAGTGGAAAGTGAGATAACTCTCCACCCGAACCGAAGGAAACCTTCGTGAAGTGCACGTGCAAAGTATCTACCACATCTGCTCCCAGTCTTCGCTCTATTTCACTTAAAATCTTTGAGTAATCGTCCTTAGAAGTTATTGCACCTTGCTCCCTCGCATGGATGTGAGCCCAATCGATCGTAGGGATAACGTGGTCAAGAGACTCGCAAATTGTTAAAATTTCATCAAGGTCGCCCAACTGCTTAATTTTTCCAGTAGTTTCTGGGCTCAAGTAAACATTATTCAGGAGACCTTCGCTCTCTGCAACTTCAATTACGTCGCCGAGAGCTCTTATACAAACTTGAAGAGCTTCGTCCTTGCTAAGATCACCATAATAGCCAGGGTGAAAAACCACCACTACGGCGCCCATCCAATTAGCAGCTGCAAGAGCTCTCAACAACCTATCTTTACTCGAATTTAAAGTAGACTCCTTAGAAGAGCACAAATTAACGTAGTATGGAGCGTGAATTGAAAGCTCAACGTCAAACTGCCTTGCATTTTCACCTAGTAGCCTCGCTTTTTCCTCATTAATCTTAACACCCCTAACAGCTTGGTACTCATAAGCATTCAATCCAATTTCACTTAGAAATTTTGGAACATCCTCAGACTTACCCTTAAATTTGATGGGTTTACCAGCAGGACCAAACCTCAACTTACGAGTATTTTTCACCTCCAACACGCTCCCAATAATTAGTAATCTACACCCAGTTATGATTCAATCTCAACGGAACATTTAACCCTAACTAAAACGCCATTATTATCAACTAAACTCACATAAAGCTCACTAGGAGCCACACTACACTTAAAAACAATGTGCACCAAGCCCACGTCTAAAGCTATGTTTGAAGAGTTTAATTTAGTCCATGAAGCACCAAACTTCAAGTAAACCTCACAACCTTCAATCTCCACCTCACAGCCATTGACAAATACTTTAATAGATCCATAAAAATAACCATTTATCCAAGAACAGTTAATCACATTTGCACTAAGAATATAATCAAAAACTCGATACACCCTAAAACCGCCACCGAAAATTTCGAATACAAAAGTTGCACTAGTGCTTGATGAGCTGTAATTCCAAGAAAAGTACAATCCACCTCTCCACACAAATTTAACCTCATATCCAGATGCCGCTAAGTAATCCACAAAGTCCTGGAATTCAGTAAGCCTACTAATTAGAATTGAAGCATCACCGTTTTTGGTCGCAGAAGCTAATAAAGACAGCACCAACCTCTTCAAGCATAAGTCCATATTCTCAACAATTGAAATGTCACCAACCTCTGCATCTCCAATGGCAAGAGGCTGTACTGCCATCGCACAAACTACTAAGACTACTAAGCTAAGGAGGAGCGAAGCTATAGCAAAAACTTGAGCTTTACCCACCGCCCTCACCGACAAGCACTCTTAAAGCATAAAAACGTCCAGAAAAGGGAAGCACATGCACGTAATAAACTTCAAAAAATAACCGCCTACAACAACCACTAGAGTAAACGGCGATTAGACCTTCATCATAAACTGTCAAATGCACTTCGAAGCCAGGAAGCAAACTCCTCAAAATTTCAAGTAAATCATTCCAATCACCTCGACTAGCAATTTTAGGAAGTACACCAACCTCATCAAGTTTAAAGAGAGCTGTAGAAATGATTCGCTTATACTCTTCACTTGCAAAATCCTCCTTAAGAAACCTATCATACGAAGCCAAAGACATCATCGACATCGTCAAAACGACAAAAAGCGCTATCAAAGCTTCCAAACTCTGCAATTGACCCTTACCCACCATAAACACGCTCCACTGAAACTCTTAATATAAACAGCTCACCTCCAATCGAAACAACCCTACTTGTAGTGAAAGCATTTTCAGAATTAACAAAGCCTATCTTAAACTCCAATTCATCAAAATCGGTTAAAAGAGATTCAAGTGATATTTGAACCTTGAAACGACCACACGGAACTCCCAAGTAGCTAAGAACTTCATTAATGGACATTCGCGAAAGAGCGATAACTTTCCTTTTAGATAAAGTATAGGGAGTAGACTTAAATTGCTGAGCTAAACCAATTGCTATAGCACCACTATCCTCCCAATTTGGCGGATCACCAGGAGAAAGGCAAAGCTGCTCTATTATCCGCACAGCAATACTTTGCTCCTCAACATCGCCTAAGAAACAGATAGTGCTATTTGAAATGTGAAATGCAACTGAAAAGGCAAACATTAACGCGATCACCAAAATAGTAAAGGCAGAGAGGACATCGAGATCTCTGCTCATAAATTGCCACCTCAACCACTAGTCAGAGCGACTTGAAGAGAATCCCCATTACGAACAACATTAATGACAATTTTTCCTGAAAAGCTCTGAACTTCGCCATGAGCACTACTAACAGCTGACGGTAGCTTAAAGGAAAATGAAGCATGAGATGCTTGTACAATTAGAACGGGATCCATCCCATCAAACATGCATAACTTAATCACATAAGGTAAAGTGCCAGCATATCTAGGAATAATCACTTCAACTTTAGCATTATTGAAGCCATCACTCCTCATAGCTAGCAGGCAAAGCCTCTCAACTGCAACTCCAATTTTAGCACAAGTAGACTCCAACACGCTAATTGAAATACTCTCTTCAATCTCTGAAGATAATTTTATGGATAACCGACCCACAGCTACTAGTGAAAAAAGCGAGATAAGCAAAGCTAAACCATAAACTACGGTTCTTAAGAAAACCCACCATGAATTTACCGCAAAAGCTATTTAAAACTAATAGCTTGGCATGGGAAACTCCTTACCGCACTTTGGGCACTTGACATAGCCGCAAGAGCCAGTAACAGCTGAAGGACAGCCTGAGCAAGCAAATGTGCGCGCATACGATAAGTCAAACGTAAAGCCGCAGTATGGGCAGGTTATCTTTCGCCCACTGCTCAACTTGAACTTCACATCAATCACCATAGCTGAATACGAGTAAACTATATTTATCCCTAACCTCCAACATATTACTCCGACCCAGTAAGGGAAAGCGTGAAAACTTGAAACGCAAAAAAATAGCAATACCCGGATTTAGCGAAATGTACGGCACAATTCCAGATGGAAGTGTAATTTTACTTCTTGGAGAACCAGGATCGGGAAACGACATATTCGCACTACAAGCACTTTACAGTCACGCACTAGAAAATGGGAAAGTAGCATACTTGACAGCAGACACCTACCCTGAAGATATTATCGAGGAAATGCAGGCATACGGGTGGGATTACAACAAAGTGAAGTCAACTTGGAAGTTTATAGATGCATACTCAACACGCAATATAAAGGAAAAAGTGGAAGAGCTAATAACCTACGCAAGAGAAGGGTACTGGACGACAATAGACACAATAACAAAGATGAGGGAGAACCTAAGCATCACTGAAATTGTCAAAATAACAAGAAAACTAAGAGAAGCTGCAAGAGAAGGAGGAGGAATCCACTTCCTAGTAGCAATGAAAGGAGAAGTTGACATTAAAGATGAGCGCAAAATAAAGCGAATAGCAGATGGCCTAATAGAATTCACACCACTAGCAGAACACGATGTAGGAATACTAAGAATTCTAAAAATGCGCAGAAGAGCAGGCAACTGGCTAACAATACCCTACAGAATAACCCAACGAGGAATTGAAATTGAAACTACCATGCATATAGTTTAAATTATTTTGAAAAACCTAAAAAATAAAACAATAAGCTATTAAATAAATTAATAAAAACTATCATCTAACGAAAAAAATAAATAAAAACAATGAGATAGTGGCATCGAGAGTGATCATGATGCGTGAAAAAAGCAAAAGAGGAATTTCACCAGTTATAGC
>QMRA01000021.1:0-8058 GCA_003649155.1 Thermoproteota archaeon
CAGTTACTTGGAAGGTTTTGGATGAAATTACAAAAGAAAAGCGCGTTTGGGGAGTTAGAGAGCTCCTTTGGGAGTTTGGAAAGAGAATGGATGATGAGAATTCATTTCTCAGGCAGGCTTACCTTAAGAAAGTTCCAGTCTACGTTCCGGGAGTTGTGGATTCAGCTTTTGGAACACAGTTGTTCATGTACTCTCAGTCCAAGGAATTTTCAATTGATCTGCTTGCTGACATGAAGGAGCTATCAGACATAGTTTTTGATGCTAAGATGACTGGAGCTTTAGTTATTGGAGGCGGAATATCTAAGCATCACACTATATGGTGGAACCAGTTTAAAGGAGGCCTAGAATACGCAATATACATTACAACTGCAGTTGAGTATGATGGAAGTTTAAGTGGGGCGAGAGTTAAGGAAGCCATAAGCTGGGGGAAGGTTAAGCCTGAAGCTAGGCGAGTAACCGTCTATGGCGATGCAACGGTAATTCTCCCACTTCTCTTGGCATCTGTATACGAGGCAGTTGAGCACACTTAAATATCATGGTTTTTAATTAATCATGAGGGGCATATTTTGAGTAAAGATAAGAAAATTAAGAAGATCAAAGTGATAGGCTATAAAGTGTTTATTCACCCTCACTATCCACTTCCATCTCTTAGATGTGAATTGGAGAATGGAAAGTTCTTTGATATGAGTGCTATTCCATTTGACGCAGCTATTGCTATTGAACGCTTGGCTAATGGCGTTGACATAACCTCTGATCCTAGAATGGTGTTGGCTTTGATTTTAGCTGAAATACCATCAGTTGAGGGGGCTCTTAGAGGTGCTGTTGAGGAGGTGGTCATCGACGACATACTTAGGCATACTGGAGGCTACGTGTACTGCGCTAATGTTAAAATAAAAATTAATGGGAAGACTATTAGGAGAGTCATGGTTCCCAGTAGCGCTATAGTTTTGGCGTTGCTGTCTGGTGCTGACGTCTACGTAAATGAAAAATTCGTTTCGACTTTTGTAGAGGAGGTGTAGGTGCTACTTTCCTACTAATCTCCAAATTGTTTTGTCTTTCATGTCTGATAGTTCAATTCCAAGCTTTCTCAGCTCGCTGGCAATCCAATCTGCTATTTCCCATTCCTTCCTCTCTCTGTGCTTTTGCCTTACTGCTAATGCTAGGTTTATGAGTGAAGATATGAGCTGAAAGTCTCCTTCTCCTTTAAATTTCTCTTCAAATACTCCTAGAATTCTGCTTGCATCTTCGTATACTCTTATTGCTGCTAGTGCTGCTGCTACGTCTGATGATGGTATTACTTCTTTGTTGACTAGTGAGGTTAGGCTGTGGAGAGCTGAAACTGCTACTGGAGTGTTGAAGTCGTCGTCCATTGCTTCGATGAATTTCGCTCTAATTTCAGATATTTTCCTAATTAATTCAATTGAATTTCTAGAAACTTTGTATACTGCTTCTACTTCGCTTAGAATTGACTGTAAGCTAGATATCGCATTCAGTATCTTATTATAAGCTGCTTTTGCGTGTTTTAGCGCTTCGTCACTGAATGCTAGTTGACTTCTGTAGTGGCAGCTCAGTAGGTAGAAGCGTACTTCCATTGGCTTGTAGCTTTTCAATATTTCTTCAACTGTTATTACGTTGCCAATTGACTTTGACATTTTCTCAGTACCCATGATTAGCATTCCTGTATGGAGCCAGTACTTAACCCAAGGGTTGACTCCGAAATATGCTTCGCTTTGAGCGATTTCATTTTCGTGGTGTGGAAATATCAGATCTTGACCTCCGCCGTGTATGTCGAATTGTGCTCCGAGGTATTTAGATGACATGACTGAGCACTCTATGTGCCAGCCAGGTCTGCCCGGCCCCCACGGGCTTTGCCAGTAGGGTTCTCCAGGTTTTGCTTTTTTCCAGAGTGCGAAGTCATATGGATTCTTCTTCCCAGGTCCTTCTTCTTGAGGTTTTAGTTGGTCTCTACTTATGTTGGATAGTTTTCCGTAGTCGCTGAATGAGTCTACGTCAAAGTACACGTTTCCTTCGGCTTCGTATGCATGCCCCTTTTCTATTAGCTTCTCTATGAAGTGAATGATGTCTTCTATGTGCTCGCTGACTCTCGGGTATATGTGTGCTCTCTTGATGTTGAGTGCGTCTACTGCCTTGAAGAAGTCGGCTGTGTATTCGTCGGCCACTTCTTTCCAGCTTTTACCTGTCTTCAACGACTTTGCTATTATTTTGTCTTCTATGTCAGTTATGTTTACTACGTAGAACACGTTAAATCCTTTCAATTCTAGGTATCTCCTTATCACGTCAAATGTGACGTAAGTTCTCGCGTGGCCTATGTGGGTCTTGTCGTAAACGGTTGGGCCACACACATAAATTTTAACTATATTGGGGTCTAGTGGCTTGAAAATTTCCTTCTTCCTAGTTAGAGTGTTGTATACTTGCAACACAATATGCCATCACCTGCAAAAGTATGAACATTTCGACGATAAATAAAAGTTTTCGTTACCAAGTGAAGTATAGGGCTAGAGCTGATAGTAGTGGGACTGTGAAGTTATCGAAGTGCTTTAGTGGCCCTATTGATAGTGCTTCAGCTATTGTTCCCACAATGCTTGCGATTGCTGCTCTTAAGATTGCTAATTGCCACGTTATGTAGCCTTGCTCGATTTGCATTGCAGTTGTTATGGCTAAAAGTGCGCCTAAAAATCCAAAAGCTAGCATTGAAAGTGAGCCTTCTATAGTTCTATTGCCAATGTACTTATGCGTGTTCTTAACCTTTCTGGCTATGATTGGTGCAGAACCGTCTCCCCATGCCATCACCATTGTTGCGGCCATTGCTATGTACTTTTTATCCCATAATGTTAGGACTAAAATTAATATTGATATGATGTAATAAACTGGGCCGTATGCGTGAAGTGCGACGTCTTCCTCTTCAATCATAGTAGTTGTTAGGAAGCTCTTTTTGAATGCGAATGCTATTGCAGTCATTAATCCAAGTCCGATGGGCAGTAGTGCTGGATAAATTTTGTCAGTGAATAAAGGTAAGAACAATATCGTATCTCCAGCGAAAAGGTGTATAACTCTTCTTGTAATTTTTGAGCTTAAGTTCAATTTCTTCCTCGCAATTTCTGTTAATCCTATGATCATTATGACTATAATGTAAACTATTAGGACGAGGGTTAGGTCGTAGAGGGAGGCCAATTACTCGTCCTCCGATGACGTCTGCGATTATATTAAAATAATTTGTTAATATGGTTTGTTATTAAAATGAGAACTTTTAATAAAATATCGCTATTAATGTTTAAGTTTACTAGGCTTATTGGATGCTCGGTGCATATAGTGGTGCTCTTTTGTTTGGTGCAACTAGCGTTAAAGTTCCATTTCCAGCTAGCTCTTTAAGAATGCTCTTTGCTAGGCTTAGTCTTAAGTTGAATTTCGTGGCTATAATGTACGGGGTTATGTATTTCATATTTGCGACGTCTCTTTCTATTTGCTTCAATAGTTTGTCATCTACAACTACTTCTCTGACGACTCTTTGAAATTCTGCCTTTTTTACTTCAGGCTTCTTTCTGGGTGCTCTTCTTGTGAGCGGCTTCTTCTTTTTAGGTCCTCCCAAACGTTAACCTCCTATCTTTGGTGCTCAGCCTAGCTTTGTACGAGTACTTAAATTTTTTGCAAAATTAATGCGATTATATATGAAGCTATTATGATGGTTCCAAGCAGTATCAATAGTGCATGGTGCTTGACCTTTTTAGAAATCATTATCATTCCCTTCATTGCTATCAATCCGAAGATGAATGCCGTCAGAATTCCTGCAATTATGGTGGGTGATGCGATATTAATTGTTTCAAAGAGGCCGACAGCAAATGTTACGGGTATTGCTGCAATAAAGGAAGCATTAAATGCATCTTCGGATTTAAAATGCAAGCCAAGTAGAAGGGCTATGGTTATTGCGCTTCGTGAAACTCCAGGTATGATAGAGAGCCCTTGCACAATTCCTAGTAAAATAGCCTCCTTTAAACTGAAATTCGAAATATATTTTACTCTTTTCATGCTTGATGATCTTAAGCTGATTAATCCAGTTGCTATTAGAAATAAGCCAATTATTGCCGTTATTTCGTCAGCACTCAATTTTTGGAACTGTAGTCTAATTAGTAGGAAAAGTGGGGCGGCGACTAGAAATGAGCAGGCAGGTGTCACAGTGAGTAGCAGTGATGTTGGATTTCTGAATTTAAGACTATAATTTACTTCTCTCAAAGCTTGAGATATTGCTTTCCTGTAAAATGTCAGCGCTGCAAGTGCTGTGCCTAAGTGTAATGCCAAGGAGTACTCGTATGCTAAACCTGGACTTATACCTGTAATTTTAGATAGTAGTATTAGGATTTGTCCACTGCTACTAATTGGTATCCATTCTATGATACCCTGTATAGCTCCTATTACTAGTAATGCAATTACTTCCAATTTGCTTCACTGGGAGAGTATAGCCTAATTAGGTGGTTATTAAGCTTATGATTGGACTTGCATTTCCAGTAGTTAGCTTTCGAGTCAGCCCTGCGCGGGTCAATCATCCCGTTTCGGTCAGCCCTTTCGAGCGCAATCATCCTCATAACAAAATAATGAACTAGTTCAACATAAGTATTATGTCCATAATCATCAGTGTATAGTTGATATTAATCTCTTAACATGTTCAAAATTCGATTATTGAATAAAATGGCTGGCACGATTTTAATCTAGTCCTTTAGGTAAAAGTTATATACACATTTCCATGAGACTATTTTACAGTTAACTTCAAAGTCTAGGGGAGGAAATCTATGATTGTGTCTGGGCGTTTCATGGAGTTTGTCGCACTAATACTAATATGGGTATTAGCTATGATTGCAATAGACAAAATCAAGAAGGGCTGGACAGTATCGTTCAGGAGAATAGCTGGTCTTGATGCCTTGGAGGAGGCTGTTGGAAGAGCTGCTGAGATGGGAAGGCCAGTTCACTTTACCTCTGGACTAAACAGCTTAACTGGAACTTGGGCTCCATTAACAGTTGCAGGGCTGGCGGTATTCGGAGAAGTCGCCAGGCTCTGCGCTAGGTATAGAGTTCCCGTAATTTACTCAGTGTACGGGACTCAAGTCATCCCAATAGCTCACGAACTTTATAAGCAGGCTTTCTTGGCAGAAGGTCGGCCTGAAGAGGCCAAGCCTGAGGAAGCTATACGATATCTCTCAAGCTCGCAATTCGCTTATGCAGCGGCAGTGCAGGGTATTGCAGAGCGAGAGAGGCCTGCTGCAAACATAATGGTTGGACCATTCTACGCAGAGTCATTAATCTTCGCAGAGACATTCTACAGAGTTGGAGCAATACAGGTTGCAGGTACTGCGCGACTCTACCAGATACCATTCTTCGCCATAGTCTGTGACTACGTCCTAATCGGCGAAGAGTGCTACGCTGCAGGAGCATACTTGACTAAGGATCCAGCTCACACTGGCAGCCTATTCGTCCAAGACCTCGGCAAGATGGTTGCAATAGTTCTAGGAGTTATTGGAGCACTACTGACAACTGCTGGAACTAAGGCAATTGTCGAATTCTTGAAGTTGTAGGAGGTGTGGTGAGATGTCCCTAGCCTATAGGAGGCACTTGCCAATTATAATAACCTTCATAATGGGCATAATCATGATACTGCAGTACTTCATAGTTCCAAAACAGCCTGTTGAGCCATACCAAATAACAATGCAGAAGGTTGGTGAAACGCTTACAAATTGGGCAAACCTACTTGCAGCATTCACAATCGGCTTCGGTATGGTAAACATCGCCCTCATACACAGCAGGCATGTCAGTAGAAAGACTCCGGGTCAATGGTACTACAGCGCTTGGCTACTGTTTGTAGCAGTAATCATGGTTATCGTAGGTATAGGTGGAGAGCCTGCTCTTGGCATAAACGTTAGCAAATACCAGTACGACTGGATGACAACTTATGTATTCGCCGCTTTAAGCGGAACCATGTACTCATCACTAGCATTCTACATCACCTCCGCATGCTATAGAGCTTTCAGAGCTAGAACTATTGAGGCTACTGCACTGCTGATCGTCGGATTCATCACTCTAATGTCAAGAACACCTGCATTCCAGGCATACTTGCCTCAAGTAATTGAAGTAGCTGATTGGATAAACAAGTACATAGTGAAGTCTTCATTCAGAGGTATCTTGATAGGCGGTGCACTTGGCGCAATATTGCTAGGAATCAGAACGCTGATGGGAATGGAGACTGGATACCTCGGGAGGAGGGATTAGAATGGCTAAGTCTCCACTTGAATATATAGAGTCATTACCTAGAGAAATAATCTACACAATTCTAATAATATGCTTAGCAGTACCATTAGTAAAGCCGTTAGGCCTGCCAGTACCTATCAGTAGTAGAGTGAAGGAGTGGCATCAATACGTTGAAGGTTTACCCGATGGAGCATATGTACTAGTAAGCGTAGACTACGGTGTAGGATCACTTCCAGCTCTAGAACCATTCATGGTAGCTACCCTACATGACCTATTTGAAAGAAACGTCAAAGTAGTCATCATGACGCTATACAGCGACGGGCCAATATGCTATGAATCATTAATTACGAAGGTAAATCCGGACGCTTACGGGAAACAATATGGCGTTGACTATGTATTCCTAGGATACATTCCAGGCGGAGAAACTGCAATGAAAGCAGTTGCAGAGAACCTACACGCTGCAGTTCCAACCGACTACTACGGCACGCCACTAAATCAAATACCAATGCTTAAGGACATTAGCGGAGCATCTGACTTCGCGATGATAATTAGCGTTACGCCCTCAGGAGACGTAGCTCAAGGATGGATTAGGCAGTGGGTAACTCCATACGGAATTACATACATGTCCTGTGTACTAGCAATGATGATGCCTACAATGGAGCCATACTACCCAGCACAAGTTAAGGCATTAACAGACGCTGGTAGAGCTGGAGAGTACGAGTACCTAATCGGTAAGCCAGGCTCCGGTATTAGGAAGCTAGACGCATTCAGCGTTGCTCACATAATGCTAATTATTGCAATCATAATAGCGAACATAGCGTACTTCGCTTTGAAGGCTCAGAAGAAGGGAGGTGCATAGGGTATGGCTGATATTTGGACTGAATGTGGAATTTGGGTTGCAGCCATATTAACCATCGCAGTTTACAGCTTCGCTTACAGAGACAACCCTCTATTCAAGTTTGCTGAGCACACATTCGTTGGCGTTGCAGTTGGCTACAGCTTCGTACAGGCAATTAGAGGTGTGAAGACCTTCGGAATTGACCACTTAACGGCTGGCGAGGCTCTATACATAATACCAATAATTCTAGGCTTCTTGATGTACTTCAGGTATCACAAGACACTATATTGGCTTTACAGGTACGGCATTTCAATAATCGTAGGAGTAGGTATAGCAGCTTCATTCGTCAGAGATATTGAGACAAGCTTCCTAGCTCAAATTGCAGCAACAGCAGGTATAAACATTATAAAGGCAGATCCTGCAGCCACTCTAGGCAACATTGTGTTCCTAGCCGCTGTTGCAACAACTCTGTACTACTTCATATTCACATTCCCAATGCTTCACACTGGCAGGGCTAAGACATTGGCTGACGCTGGCAGATGGTTCATGATGCTAGCATTCGGCTATGCCTTCGCGAAAACAGTAGTTACGCGATACAACCTGATGCTAGGAAGACTTGAATTCCTATTGTTCGAGTGGCTGAAGCTGCCAAAATAGCGTAAATCATCATTTTTTATTAATTTGCATTAGAATTTCACCAATTTTTTTAGTTTTTTGAACTACATCAATTGCGTTTCTCCCTAGTATCCTTATCATAGGCTCTTTGCCTACTTCTCCCAAATCGTATATTATGTCTGGGAATTTTTCTGATTTCATAATGGCTGTTCTTATTCCCCAAGGTATGCTTGCACCTTCAGTTTCTTTGATGTGTATAGGTTCTTCTTCTCGGCTAAATGAAGCTACTATGAGGCCTAGCTTTCTGCATGCTTCTATGATTTCTTTACTATACTTTATGTTCATTGCAGCTC
>QMRA01000022.1:0-7856 GCA_003649155.1 Thermoproteota archaeon
ATTAAGCACTATTCTCCGACAATCAAAAACATATTGACGTTTACGAGTTTTATGATGATTATTTGCATACCTGCTGCCATATTCTCGAACCCGCCTATTGGTGATGTTGTTAGGGGTTTTTTGTCTGCAGAGTTTTATCCCTCAAGGGATTTCGTGCTCACTCTTATGGCCATTATTGGCACTCAAATTTCCGGCTACTCATTATTGTTTGAAGCTTCAGAGGCTGCTCAGAAGCATAAGGGTTTCAGCGATTTAACTGCTGAATTTACTGGTGAAATGATTGGTCTTTTCATTGGCATTTTAGTTGATGCTGCAATTTTGATTGCTTGTGCTTCACTACTTTATCCGCAGGGGTTGGTGATTGCCACTATTGAGGAGGCGATATTTGCTCTGAAACCTGCTTTGGGTGACCTCATAATCTACCTGCTTGCAATAGGGATTATTGCCTCTTCATTCTTGAGATCTGTCGTCGTGGCGATGTCAAACTTTAAGATATTGGACGAGCTCATTGAGGACATGGCTGAGCTCTTGAAAATTAGAGGCGCGGTTTTAGCTGGCTGGAAGGTTATTTTAGCTTCTGTCAGTTTTCTAATTGCGCCATTGTTTTTGGCTTTTGGAGCTTCTCCACTCAAGTTGGTTATTAATGCTTCAGCGCTCACTTGCATGTTCACGCCTATACCGCTAATCTTCCTCTCACTGCTCTTTAGTGGCCTTCGCTTTCCAGAAGATGTTAAAGCAGGCTTTGTTAAGGTGTTCTGCTGGATTGTAACTGTTGTGATCTCAATTATTAGTGTTGTTGGGCTGATATTCTCCGTGTTTGGTTAGTTTCCTTATACTTCACTTTGGTCTAAGCGTATTTTGGGTGTAAATGCCACTATCATGCTTGGCTCGAGTCCAAGTGATAGAGAAATATCTTCTTGGAGTATTTGGGTGAGTGCTAGTTGGAGGTTTAGCTGCTTTAGTGATTTGCAATTGAATATTATTAATGTTGGGTGTATTGCGCGGTCCCTTATTGTCAGCATAATCATCCCTGTCGCATCGCTTAGTGAACTTAGTGGTATTTCAGCATCTTCCCCCATTTTTAGCGTTGACATGGCTGAGGTCAGTGCGCTTTTTGCGTCTTCTCCTTCTGTAATTGCCTTGTAGTATTGAGTTATCGCTTCATCGTCAGTTATTTTCAACTTCCTGTAGGTTAGTGGTCTGCTTTCTGGATTTTCAATTTTAATTAGTACGTTAGTTAGCTTGAAGCTTCTATAAAGCAATTTCTTGACTGCAGTTCTATAGAGCTTTTGGAGGGCTTCTGGTATTGTTCTTGACTTAATTATTGTTAGGTCGGTGTTGTAGCTGATTTTTAGTCCTCCTACTTTAGCATCTCTTCCTCATGTTCTTTTAAGTACCTTGTTGATTGCTTTACGTCTGCGAATAGATTTCTTACTTCTTCTACATCTTCTGGCAGTACTTCCTCTCTTCCTTTTCTTTTCGCTATTATTTGGGCTGGGGTTAACATTTGTACTGCATATCTCAGTGATGTTTGCTCTCCTATTTCTGTGAGCTTTTCAAGTGCTTTTTCACTCAGCTTAACTCCCTCTTCGCCAGCTCTTATCTTCAGTATTTCCTTGATTTCTTCGGCTTTGTACTTTCTTGTCGTTATTATCATTAGCCTATCAAGTATGTCTAGTGGAATGCCGTGTGGGGATTCTATGTCTGTGCCTCTAATTTTTGTTATTCCTCGGTTGGTTGCTAGGATTATTATTGGAGCTAATTCGCTTTCCATGGCTCTTCCTAGGAACGAGAATGCCTCTATGTCTAGGGCTGATGCTTCATCGATGAACATTACTCCTGGAATTATTTCTGCTCTTCCATCGTCAACCCACTTTTTCACTAGGTTATCTACTTCCTGTCTGACGTCTGGAGGTATTTCCTTCTCCTCTCTTCCTCCGAATAGTAGGCTGAATAGTCCTCCTGAGCTGCTGTGCATCCTAACGTCTAGGTCGTGTAGGGTGACTGTGTACACGAACTCTTTTTCCTTTAGAACTGCGCCTTCAGGCAATGGTACTTGCGCTTCAGCTTCGATGTCGTATTTCGGCCCTTCGTGTTCTTTGCACCTTCCTAGCTTGGTTACTCTGCCTGTTTCTGCATCTATCCATATTACGTCTCCAACGCTTACTCCTCGGGCTATTAGTTGCATTGCTATTGACGATCCTACGGTTAGCGTCTTCTCCTCTCTCCTCGTCTTCAATTTTATTTTGGCGCTTTCTGGGATTTGCTGGTATGGGTTGTATGGGTGTCTTGTCATTTTTATGTCTAGGTCTGATACCATTCCTTCATAGACTTTCCTGAATTCGTGAATCCTAACTCCTATCGCCTTTCTCATGGCTTGCATGAGTACTTCGGTTTTCTTCAGCTCGCTCGAGTATATTTCTGAGCCTGAAATTGCTATGAATGGAACGTCTTCTCCCAATTCTTTTGCGATTGCTACAGCAATTGCAGTTTTTCCTGTGCCTGGCGGCCCTGCCAGCAATATTCCTCTTCCAGCCATTTTGCCTTGCTTTATTAGGTCGACAATAATTCCCGCTGCTTCTCTCGCTTCAATTTGTCCAACCATTCCATCTGCCTTCATGAGTGCTTTACCATCTTTTAGCCCTAGTCCTTTAATGTGACTATGAGCTCCAACTCTAATGAACCCTATTTCTCTAATTGAAACTGCCATTAACATCCCTCCACTTCTGCCCAGTTATAGGCGCCATAAGGTAAAACTAAAATTCTACGCTTATTTTTTACCTCTTCATCCACTACTTGTTGAAGGTCTTCAACGACGTCGAATCCTAAAGTGTCTAGTTGCTCGTGGCTCAATCCTTTAGTGTAAATAAGTACTTTCTTCCTCTTCTCAATCATTAAGTGATACTTCTTGTACACCATCGCTCCCATAATGCTTTCTATTTTCCCTGTTACGATGTCTTTTAGGATGTCTTCTCGGCTTTTGTTTTTCCTTCGAACTTCATTAAGGTATTCTTCAAGTTCAGGCCATTGGGTCCCTAATGGGCATGCAGCTACTAGTATTATTGTTCCTCCATCTCTGCATACTGCATCTGCCATGAATATTGCTTTAACTGCTTGCACGAAGTCTATGTCTTCTGTTCCTCCTGGTGAGATTATTATGAGGTCTGCTTTGCTCTCTATTTTGCTCATGTATATCTCTCTGCACATTTTCACTCCTGCTCTATGAGCTTTTATTGGATGTCCAGAGAATGCCTTTACTACTTTTCCGTCTGCCGTCATTATGAAGTTTATTATGGCGTTTAGCTCCCCTATTATACCTGCTTCGTCTATGTCTCTTCGCACTGGGTTTTCAGCTATGTTGCCAATTTTAGCTTTTGGTGATATGAATAGTGAGTGGTTTCTGTTGATGGTTGGAAATGCTGTTATTCCTGGGAGGAGTATTTTGCACCCTCCAGTGAATCCTGCTACTTCTGATGGGAAAATTGATCCTATCCCTATTCTAATGTCTGCCTTAGCTGCTGCGCTGTTGACCCATACTGGTGTTCCGAAGCTCGTGATGCCCTTGAACGTGTATTCTCCATGATATGCGTCGTGCATTATGAAGCTATATTTTTCCAGTATTTCTTGGCTTATCTTTCTCTCAAGAAATTCTTGGGTTGGGGGTTCGTGGGTGCCTTTCGCGTAAATTATTTCAACGCTTCCTCCCCTTCTCTCAATTTCATCGATGACGATTGGTAATACTTCTCTTGTTGGCGTTGGGCGCGTGTGGTCATCTATTAGTACTGCTACTTTGGTGCCGTTTCTTATCTTGTCCATCAGCTTTTTTATGTAGCTGCTTTTCAGTGCCTTCTTAACTTCGCTTTTCACGTTCTTCGTTTCAACTGGTTTAGGCTTAATTACTCGTATGTGCGGATTTTCGGGTAGCTTGATTGTTATGCTCTCTTTCATGACGTTAAATGGCATAGTAACCTCCAAAGTTGACGCCCCCATGGAGCGCTAGAACCACTATCTTAATAAGCGGAAATGCTATTCCTACTTTAAAAAATTAGGGTGTTGCACGTTGCGATTTAGCAGTAAGATTAAGGATGCACTTGTAGTATTTACATTTAGAGATCTAATCATACTTCCTGGAAAGGCGTATTTTGAGCCTAGGGAAGTTGACTTGAGGACTAAAGTTACTGTAAATTATGATTTGAATATTCCATTTGTTTCTTCCCCTATGGATACTGTGACGGAAAGTGAGATGGCGATTGCTTTAGCGCGGCTTGGAGGTCTAGGTGTTCTGCACAGGAATTGTAGTATTGAAGAGCAGGTTGAGATGGCTAGGCAGGTTAGGAGAGCTGAGTCTTTCATCATAAGGGATGTCATAACTGTGAGTCCAGACGATGAGGTTGGAAGAGCACTTGAACTTATGCGCCGCTTCTCGATATCTGGCTTCCCTGTAGTTAAGGATGGCAAGCTCGTTGGAATACTTACTGGTAGAGATGTTAGATTTGCTGATCCGAAGCTGAAGATTAGAGAGGTTATGACTAGGGAGGTTGTGACCGCCTCGCCTTCAATAACTATTGAAGAGGCTAAGAAGCTCCTTCACAAGTATAGGATTGAAAAGCTCCCAGTTGTTGACAAGGATGGAAGGCTGGTTGGCTTAATAACTTTCAAGGACATTAGGGCTAGGGAGAAGTTTCCTAATGCAGCTAGAAATGAGGAGGGTCAGCTCCTCTGCGCGGCTGCAGTCTCTCCCTTCGACTTGGAGAGAGCTCAAGCTCTCGACAAGTATGTTGACATTCTAGTTATAGATGTAGCTCACTTCCACAATGAGAATGCTATTCGCGCAACGAAGAAGCTCATTAAAAGCGTTAGTGCAGATGTGGTTGTAGGCAATATTGGGACGTATGAAGCTGCTGTTGACGTAATAACTGGAATTGAAGGGGTGGCAGGATTAAGAGTTGGAATTGCATCGGGCTCAATATGCTCCACTTATGAGGTTACCAAGGCTGGATCACCAACACTTTTCGCTACTGTTCAAGTAGCTGACGCTCTTGAGGATTATGGCGTTAGGCTTCCAATAATTGCAGATGGCGGCATAAGATCTTCTGGAGACATCGCTTTGGCATTAGCGCTTGGCGCCTGGGCTGCAATGATGGGAAATCTTTTTGCTGGCTGTAAAGAGGCTCCTGGAACTCTAGTAGCTATCGGCGGCAGGTATTACAAGCAGTATAGGGGTATGGCTAGTAGGTCTGCGAGGGCTAAGCGCTACGCGTTGGACAGGTATGCTGTCCCTTCAAAGGATATAGCTGAAGGCGTTGAAGGGTGGGTTCCTTATAGGGGAGATGTAGCAAGCGTCGTTGCTGAACTGGTGGCTGGACTTAAAGCTGCAATGGGCTATGCAGGCTGTAAAACTATACCTGAGCTCTGGGAGAAGGCTAGAGTTGCCTGGCTCTCTCCTCTAGGTGCTGAGGAGATGAAGCCTCATAGCATTTACTTGCCTGGAGAATCTCCACGGTCTAGCATGTAAACTATATTATTTACAGTTCGCTCGTCTTGACGCTGGATATCCTCTACATCTATTCTACATCTATATTTTCCGCTGGAAATCCAAGTTCGACTAGTAACTCCTTTACTCTTGCCTTGTGATTTCCTTGAAGTTCAATTCTGCCGTTTTTAGCCGTTCCACCGCAGGCGAGCTTACTTTTTAGGACTGCTGCAATTTCGTAGAGGTCTACGTCCTTGTCCATAATGCCATCTATTATTGTGACTTCTCTACCCCACTTTCTCTTTTCAACTTTGACTTTTATCCTCTGTTGCTCTCTTGCTATTGACTGACAAACACACAGGTCTTTTGGAAGCCCGCAAATTGGGCATATGTCGCTCGTGGGCATATATCTCTCAAGCTCCAGTGAAAATTACTAATACTTACCTCTTATAAGCCTTTACTTGCATTAACGTCAGAGATATATTGGACCTTCTGTAGTTTTATTGGGGTGATGTAGATGCCGTACAAGTGCGGCAGGTGTGGATATGAGATCACCGACTTGAGGGAATTTGAGTCTATTCCTGGGATGCGCTGCCCGCAATGTAACTATCGGATCTTCTATAAGGTTAGGCCTCCAATTGTTAAGAGGTTGAAAGTCTAGCTTTGTGTATTAAGCAACATGTCTCTAATGCTATTTTTGCGGCTTGGATTGCTGTTATACCTCTATCGTAGCCTGGCGCGGCTTCAACTATGTCGAAGCCTACCACCTTTATGCTTACTACTTCGCTAATTATGTCAAGTAACTGCTTAACGGTTAATCCTTCTGGTTCTGGGTTTGCAACCCCTGGTGCTGCTGATGGGTCTAGTACGTCTAAGTCTATTGAGAGCCAGATTTTTTCAAGCCCCAGTTCATCTATTATTCTATTCAGTTTGCTTCCAGTTTTTCTTGCTCCCTCTTCTACTACCTCGTGTGATGTGATGTAAATTAATTTGTTCTCATTTGCGTACTCGTACTCCTCTTTGCAGAAGGCTCTTGTGCCCACGCATACTACATTTCTACTTCCAATGGACTCGACTATTCTTCGAGTTACGGTTGCGTGGCTCCACTTGATGCCAATTGGGTATTGATCTCTTAAGTCTAAGTGGGCGTCGAAGATTATTACTCCTCTATTACCTTCAATGGCTTCTACAGCACCGAAGGTTAATGTGTGCTCTCCGCCCAACACTACTGGAACTTTTCCTAAACTTAATATCTCCCTGACTACCTCAGTTATTCCTCGAATTGTGCTTGATACGCTTGTTGTGTTGGTTAAGTCTCCAGCATCATGTATTTTTAGTTCTGATGCGTCAAGCTTAGTTCTTAAGCTGAAGGTCTCGATGTTCAAGGCTGCATTTCTAATGGTTGAGGGTGCAAATCTCGATCCTGGCCTATAGGAAGACGTTGCGTCGAATGGAACTCCAAAGACTACGAATTCAGCTTCTTTTAAATTTGCTTCAAATCCGCCGAAGAGCATGCTACTCCTGCTTAAGTGAAACTCTATGGCTTTCATCGTCTCTACAGCTGAAGTCCAGATAAAAATATTTTATCTCAACTAACTTAGTGCTTGGGGGTTGAGAATTGAAGAGGCTTAAGGTGCACCTGAAAGACTTTGAAAATTGGCTCTTAGATAGGCGTCTCCCAGAATTTAAGAGCGAGTTCTATGTTAAAGAGTTTGTTAGTTCAGGTTTTCCGTTCTTAATTTTATCTGGTAGCAGCTACTTAAGGCAGTTTATAATTGAGCACCTATTTCCTGAACTTAAGAGGCTAAGCTTATACTTAGCCTGGTCTTTAACTTCAAGTTGCATAGTAAAGCTGGCTGTCACTCGAGATGTGTTAGAAATTGAGGCTGATGAGTCTAAGCTTAAAGAGCCTCAAAAACCATTAAAACTTCATCTCCCCTATTAATTTGAAGTGTTGAGTGTGGGGTAATAAGCCTTGGACAAGTACGAGAAAATAATGGAGCTCGCTAAGCGGAGAGGATTCATCTGGCCTGCCTCAGAACTTTATGGCGGAGTGAGGGGCTTCATAGACTTTGGCCCTCTTGGTGCTACTCTAAAGAGGAATATTGAAGAGAAGTGGAGGAAGTGGTTCATACTTAGACATCAAGACTTCATTGTTGAAATTGAGACTCCTGTAATCATGCCATCAAGAGTCTTCGAAGCTTCAGGACATTTGGAGCACTTTACAGACTACATTGTCGAGTGCACTGAGTGTCATAGGATGTTTAGAGCTGACCACTTAATCGAAGAGCAAGCTGGAATTAGTGGCGTTGAAGGGTTATCAGCTGATGATCTAACTTCCCTTATAGTTAAGAAGGGGGTTAAGTGTCCAGAGTGCGGAGGG
>QMRA01000023.1:0-7726 GCA_003649155.1 Thermoproteota archaeon
CTCAATACCGTATCCAAGCGCTCCCGTAGTAGGATCAAGTATAAGCCTACTTCTCGGAAGCCCTGCTTCAACCGCTTTTCTACAGAGCTCCTTTGCTTGGTTTATATCGATGAAAGCTAATGCTATCAAGTCGTGACCGTACTCGTTGACTGGCTTAACGGTCTTCTCTATATCCATGTCAACTGTAACAGAGTTGAAGACTACACGCTCACCAGCAGCTACCTCAGAAAGGCGCGTAAAGAGTTCAACATCCTTAACTGGATTACCTGACCCCCCAATTATCAGAGGAACCTTAACTGCCTGTAACACTCTCTCAACAGCCTTCGCAGCCTCACTAACTGGAGTATCTTTTATTCCAGGGTCTGTGCTTATTAAGTGAAATGAAATTAGTTCAGCTCCAAACTTCTCCACTGCAACTCTAGCCCATTCAGCAGGATCTTCAACTGCGTCACCATACATTTTCTTAACTGGTCCTGGCAAGGCAGGCATGTCAAATACATCTAGTGAAGTTGCCATTGGATTTGGCGGTGTTTCTGCAAAGAGGAAGAAAGGCATTGTCGAAGATCCGCCAATTTTAATAACATGACTTCTAGTGCCACCCTCACTCTTAGTAGCACCAATTGTTACCTCAGCTATCTTTCCAGTAAATGGAAGCTTTGGATATTCAAATGGAACTTTAATTAACTCGATAACTTTAGGCTTTGCGGGTGGGGGAGGAGTTGGGGCTAAAAGCCTTATTCCATAAGGCGATGCTTCAACAAGAAATTCTATCTTCCCAGCACCAGTAAGCGGTTCAATTGAAAGCTTAAAGTAGCCAGGCATTTGAGGAGCTTGTGGCGGTATAAAGGATATTGTCAGCTCTTCAGTATCGATAACCACATCAGCCATTTCTATTTCATCGGAACCTCTAATCAGGTCAAGTAAGTCTTTTAGCCACTTCTTCTCCTTGTTGTTCATTACTCACTCCTCTCTGGAGTTATTATCATCTTTTCAG
This sequence comes from Thermoproteota archaeon, assembly GCA_003649155.1. Taxonomy (GTDB): domain Archaea; phylum Thermoproteota; class Methanomethylicia; order Culexarchaeales; family Culexmicrobiaceae; genus Culexmicrobium. The sequence goes on from QMRA01000023.1 coordinate 995, forward strand.
CTTTGATTACGACTCCTTCAAGCTCTACAACATAATTTTCCTTTAGCAAATTAGCTATGAAAGATATTAGTTCATTTAGAGGCTCTTCAGCCTCTTTTTTATCGGTCAACTTACTTCCCACCGGACTTCTTGATGATCAGCTTGTTAATCTTTATTTTAACGCCCTTCAGCGTTATCTTAAATGGAGCTACTGCCTGCTGTGGCATCTGCATTGCTGGAACTTGAACTGGCATTTGCACTGGCCATTGAGGAACAGCTTGAGCTGGAACAGCAGGCTTTTCAGCCTCTGCGACGGCAGCTGCTTCAGCAGCTTTCTCCATCTCCCTTATCTTCTCTGCTAATGGATGCCCCTTCTCTACCAGGAACTTCTTAAGTTCATCAATTGTTGACACATCTTCCTCCGTCGCTATTTTGTCGTAGAACTCTGGTGGAATGGCGTCTTTAACTCTCTCCTTCAATGCTTTAGGCATCCACACTATTCTATTCCATCCACCGTCAGCGTAGAAGAATTTCCTAGACCTCATCCACTCAATTCCAATACCTAGGAATCCTTCACTCTGCATTCCTCCTCCAGTTTGAGCAGCCATTGTGGAGAAGGGTAGACCATTTATTGCATGTCCCTTAAAACCTCTGTGTACAATTCCAATTCCGTCTACTTCAGGTATGTAAAATGCTATAGCTTCGAAGCAGCCGCAAGAGGTATGTGGATACTCGAACATGCTGTACAGGTATACTCTCTTAACTTCACCTAGTGATCTCTTAGCTACTACTTCGTTTACTCCACTCCACTCTCCCTTAACTGGGTCTAGGCATTCTCCCTTTGGTATTGGGAAGTTTGGTCCTTTTGGATCGATGTTTGCTGCTGCCCTTGCGTCAAGCCATGTGAGTGCACCGCAAAGTGAAATTCTCTCAGGGGTTATCACACATACGTGTGTGGGAGCAAATGACTGGCACAATACGCATCCATAGAACATGTCTACTTCTTCATCTTTGAGCCCTCTAACCCTTGCATCTCTCTTTTCATAAATTTCCAATGCTTCCTGGTACTTTTGCTTGACGAGTTCTGGGTCAGTTATGAATGTTACTTGCATCTTCTCTATATAGGGCATCTCCGACTTAAACAGCGTAATTAGCGCTTTGCCCCACCACTTGAAAGAGTTTAGACCCTTCTTGTATGACTTCTTGGAAATCCTGATCCAAATGTCGTATCGCTGATTCAAGTGCATAATACCCTCAATGTAATTTGTGTACATGTGGATTCTACGCTCAATAACGCCCTCCAAGTCCTCCTCAAGCTTTGAACCTGCGACGTAAATCAGTATTCCAAGCGGATATGAGCCTCCTTCCTCCAGCTCATTTAAGTCCGGCCCAATGATTTCGACCTTGCCGTCTTCGACTTCTTCCATGGGCTTGACTCTCACTAGCTCAAACTTGTAGTCAACCTTAGGTCCTCCAAGCTCAACGTACATGTCCTTTCGTCTAACTCTCTGCCCTTCAAATGCAGGACTTATCTCAACAGGGAAGCCTTCAAAAGCTGACACTACTACCTACCTCCCACTCCACCTCTTAAAACTTCAATTATCATATTAAGGTTATCTACCCACTTGTCAAAAGACAAATTGGGGAAAGACCAAGTTGCATTTGGGTGATAATATCTGTCCAAAGACATCGTCCTCAAGTGTAAAGCGAAGTTTTTCAAACTTGAAAGTAGTTGAGACTGAAGTTGATATGTTATTCCAATGTAAATTACTAGGTCATGAGCGCCTGAACCATCAATGCTCCAGCCCCTGTCTCTTAGCCTCTCCGTAATCTCAATCGATCCCATTGCTGCAGCTGGCTTATATCCTCTCTCTAGAAATGCCTTCAATGTATTTGCTGTAGCAACTACTGGTGCTCCACTCAGCTTTGATAGCTCTATCGCGTAATCTAGAAGTGTTCTATTCTCATCTAATTTCACCTTCAATGCCTCTGCTCCAACAATTATGAGTGGCTTCTTGGCAGCTTTAATCAGCCTGCCAGCAACATCACCCTTAAGAGTCAGAGCAGTTTTCGGTCCAGGGACATTACCATACTGCCAAGGAGTAACCGCCACATTCACCACCCCTACTTCTTCACCCTTATCAGTCTTTCAAGCAATGTTGGGTCGACAACCGGCCTCTCCCAAGGCTTCCAATCCACCTTCTTCAAGTATTCTAGAATTTCGAACTTGTGTGTTATTGGAATGTCTGCTTCTGTTCTAATGAATAAGTGTAAGTCTGGTGGGAGAGTTCCATAAAATTTCTTGTACAATTCGACGTAGTGAGTGAGCTTAATCATTCTGCCCTTAGTGGTGTCATTTGGCCTTAGGCATAGCTTAGCAGCCATAACCATTGCCTCCTCCTTGTTCTCAGCAGCGTATATTAGGTGTTCAGGAGCTGGTCCAACCCAGACTTTATCGCCAGTCCTAGCATCATAGACGGTGAAGCTCTCGATGTCTTCTTTGCGGCCTAGGTATAATCGCCTATACTTGGCCCCTTGTGGACCTACGATTACTGGTACTCCAAGTCTATTGAAGCCTGTAGCTATTGAAGCAGCTTTCTGAGACATTGCTCCCCAAGCAATTCCACAAGCTCCAACCCTGTTCAGCACGTAGTCAGCTATTTCCTCATAGTTTGCTCTCAACCTTCTCCTAGCGAATATGTTTGCAATCTTAATGCACGCACCGGAAATGTGAGCATTAGCTACGCAGGAGCCAACATTAACTAGACCTCCAGCCTCAAAAGCTCCAGAGTACTCCTCATAGAGCGTTGTACCCTCCTCAGTTCTGTACTCAGCTATACTCATTGCAGCGCAGCCAGACGCAACCACTATGTACCTCCTCTTAAGGAGCTCCTCAGCCATAATTGCAACTTCCCTGCCTCCAGCAGGGTAGTTAGCGCAGCCTACAAATGCAATTACGCCTGGAATTTCGCCTAGAACTATTGGTGAGCCAACCTCTCTAATTTCAGTGTCAAGTATTGGGCCTCGACCTACTCTCATCTTGAACTTTGAAGTCTTGATCTTGTAGTCAGCTGCCCCTGTAATTAAGCTTAATATCGGTATTCCTCTTGGACATGCACTTTCACATCTTGCACAACCTAAGCACAAATCATGAATTTCAGCAAGCTTACTCAAATCACCATTTTTAGCAGCTGAAACAGCTTCATCTATTGGAAGGTCTATTGGGCAGTTCCTCCTACAACTACCACACTTAACGCATTTAGATGCAACTTTAGCGAGCTCCTCCTTATCAGGCACAACTTTAAACTTCTTTCTTATAGGAGCAATTCTCAATGCTGTGAGAACTGCAACTGCAGCAGCCTTCTCCAAATCTAAAATCGCCACTCCAGGAACTTTTCCAGTGACGAGCATGTCTACTATCTCATCAACTGGCTTATCCGAAACCTCTTCAAGTCCTCTTAAAGCCTTATTGGAAACTGAAATAACTGGAGCCTTGACTTTCTGAGCTTCGTGAAGTATTGATGTGTGAATACACTGCTCATCAGTTACAATTACGTCGGCTGCACCAGACCTCACGAATTTTAATTGATATGATATTGGTCCAACAACTTTAGCAGCCTTATTATATCTAACAATGTCGTGAGCTGTACAGCATAGACCAGCAACTTCAATCATCTCTCCTGGAGCTCCAAGCCCGCTCTTCTCAATAAAGTCAATTATGTCTATTGAGTTCGTAACGTTATGGCCAATGCACAAAATTAGAGGCTTCGTAACGTCAACGCATCCCAGTCCAATTTCAGCTAGTGGAGCGTCAGGATCTCCCTTTGGGAAACCAAATGTAATTACTTGAGCGACGTCAGCAATTTCCATCGCAACATGGTCTAACATTCCTAGATGTAGGGCTTTAGACTCGAAGTCCAGGTAATCGCTTTCCTGTCCAGTATGAGAAGCTGCAAGTGTCTGAACTATTTGCTCCTCCACATAATTAAGTGCAAATGCAAGGTCGCCGAGAGTTTTAGGCTTAATTCCAACGACAAGCCGCGTATTTGGCATTTCAACGTGAATTTCACCACCCATATCTATTGGCCAATCCTCTCCATACCGCTCGATAAGGAGCTCCACGAGCTCTCTAGCGTGACTAGCGTGAGTAGCAGCTCCAATAGCACATGCAACCATTACAATTCTAGCCTGCTGAGCATCAATTGTTAACCCGCAGGACCCCCTCTTACCTCCAGTCAAGTCACATTTCCCATATGTGCAGAGGCAGCATAGGTCGCAGATCGGCATGTAAAATGGGCGATAGCGCTTTAGGAGTTTCATGTCCCAAGAACGCAGCGTCTCGATTTTAGGCATGGGAGTTGGACCCATGGGCTCCCATTCTTCCTCTATAGCCAATCTTCCAACTGCAATTTCAACATCTTCAAGCGATACGCCAGCTGTCTTAATTGACTTAACCAAGAATTTCATTGGACCTTTTTCACCCATAATCTCACCAAACTACTACTTCCTTTTAATATGCAGTTCAAACTGAATTTAAGACTTATGTCAAGAAATTACGACTAAAGCTCAAAAATAATTCGTCAATCAACGATTATATCATGGACCTCTTAATGAGGGGGAGAAGCCTCTCAACAATCTCACGCGTAGCTTTAACTGCAGGTGAATCGTCAGGTAAGTTGATTATTGGCTCTCCCTTCAAATCGTATTCCATTACATTAGGGTCTTCTGGGATAGCTCCTATAATTTTGAAATCTCTTTTAATTAGTTCCTCTAAAATTCTTGGGATAATAGCCCTTGAAGCTCTATTGATAACTATGTAAATTTCCCCCACTAATACTTCAAGCTTAGATGCCAACTCCTTAATTCGCTCTGCAGTAACAATACTCCTCAGGCTGGAGTCGACTGTTATCAGCATTACGTCGACATTTCTAGTTGTCCTTCTACTTAGATGCTCTAATCCTGCTTCACAGTCAATTATTACGAAATCATAATTCCTTGAAAGCTTGTCAAGTGCATGTCTAAGTAGGTGGTTGACGTAGCAGTAGCAGCCAGGACCTTCGGGCCTACCCATAGCGATGAAATCATATCTGTCAGCTTCAACCAGAACTTCCTCATACAGTAAAGTTTCGAATTGAAGATCCTTACTACCAGCTAGTGAAGATTCGCTTTCGAGAAATTCCTCCCTCAAATCTCCAATAGTCTTCTCAAAGGTTATGCCTAGAGCTTTATTCAAATTCGTATTGGAATCTGCATCAACTACCAGGAAGGACGACTCTTTAAATAAGTATAGCAAGTGCCTTAAAATTAGTGAAGCAAGAATAGTCTTTCCCGTTCCACCTTTCCCAGTGATCGTTATCGTGAAAGTCATGAAAAACACCTAAACCTCAATAGCATTCAAGTAGTATAAAATTTGCTGAGAATTTTAGGTACGATGAAATCCTTAGTGCTCTCACCTAAAATTAACCTTGAATAAGTAGAGCCATCACTTAATATCACCTTCTCAGCCTTACCTTCAGCCACAACTTCCTCACCGTCAAATGCACATTCGCAGAAGCGTCCTCTAAATGAAAATATCTCTGTCAAGTTGGGGCATTCTTTACCTTTCAAGAAGTGAACATCTTCAATCAAATATTTACATGGGGTAAATATCGACTCAGAAGCATCTACAATTCTCGCCTTAATTCTTGCCCTACCAATCGACATGCACATCAAATTACCATAAGACCAATCAACCTCACCTGGCTTCTTAACCAACCTAATATAGAAGTCTCGACCACCAAATAAACCTTGAAGAAGCTTTCTAGCCTCTATCTTAAGAAACATTTTCAGTGGAATGTAAGTATCCCTAGACCTAAACTTGTAAAGCCTAATTAACTTGTCGAGATTGTAGCGTTCAATTTTGCTAGAACCAGTAAAAGCATACTCCATTGAGTTATACATGCTAATGCAATTCTTAGCTCCATAAACCACAACATCTATATCAGATGAATCTTTGTGAAGTCCAACTAAAATTGACCCTGTAACTCCAAAACTACTCAAAGGTACATCTGAGAAGCCACTTAAAGTTTCAACAAAATCAAGAGCTGCCAACTCAATTCCATCTAATGATTCTCTCGCGTTACTCATTTGGGCAAGACGCTCAGTCGGATCATAAATTACCCTTATTAACCTCCTGGGAACCGCTTGCAAACTTGTATTGAAGTTTGGGTCATAGTAAATGTAGTGCGGATATCTAGATTTTAAAAAGCAGCTTCTCTCCCACAAAGAGTAAATCTTCCGGTATTTAACACCACACTTGACTCTAGTACCATTCTCGTCTGGAACATACCTCACATAAGCTATTATCCTATCTGGAGGGTGTACGTGCCCTTTAACATCGAATATAAGGTTATCAGCAGACTCTATAAAGAAACCTTCAATCGCACCAGTCCTTCTTTGGCTCACTTAAATTCACCTACGATACCTCTGCACCTTAGCTCAAGTAGAAATCAGACAACAAGTATTAATTCGTAACGCTTATAGGAAATGTGGTAAAAAGCTACATTTGAATGTAAAAAATTACAGATATCGAAAAAGTATTGGAGGATAAAAATATGAAACTATCAACAAAAAATATAACCTTAATTGCAGTTTTTGCAGGAGTGTTCTACATACTATCGACGCTTCCAGGAGTTCCGATAATTGGAGCTGCAGCAGGAAAAATAGACTTAGTTTTAGCTGCTCTAGGCCCTGTATATGGAATCATCCTGGGAC
>QMRA01000024.1:0-7531 GCA_003649155.1 Thermoproteota archaeon
CCAATAGCCTGCCCAGGAAGAGGTCTCCTAAATCTAGCAATAACAACACCCTTACAGCCATGAGTCTTCAAAATACTTCCAATAACCTTTAACCCCTTACGACTACTCCACAAAACTTTCCTACCTATTAGTTTGGAAGCTGTGCTCTTCGAGTTGAAGTTCTCAAACTTCAAGTAAACGTAGTTGGTGTACTGCCTCTTCAATCCCCTTTTATAACCAAGAATCACTCCAGTAAGCCCAACAACCGCCATGAGCATCACCCACAGCAGTTGATGGGCAAAATACTGTGAAACAAACTTCCTTATCAATATTACTGGCTCTCAATCATAGCTATCCAACTACTCGTATACTCTAGTTCCAAGGTGGTCGACTTCAGTCACAACAATGCCTTCACAAGGGAAGAAGTCTAACAAAAGATCAACGAACTTGACTACGTCCTCCTTATGCACGAGAACGTAGACAGTTTTACCGTCAAAGCTAAAGCCATAAGCAACCGGCCTCAACTTTCCCAGCTCAGATAAAACTTCACTTGAACCCCTAAAAACACCCATCATCTCAGCAGTAAAATTCCTCGCTAAACTCACAATCTCATCAAAATCACACATTGAAGTTAACCTGCTAACATCACTCCACTTAAGAGATAGCGCCTCCCAATTATACTTTTTAAAGACAACTTGAGCTGAAGCTGGACCTCCCACAACAACCTTTAATTCTTCAGGGCTAGTCAGCTTAACGTATTTAGCCCTACTAGGTGAGCCAGCTTTCTCTAACAAAGTAACGCCGCCAATTAGTTGGGGAAGAGTGGTGCCGCATCCAATTTCATACTCAATTTCAATTCTATGAGCAATATCGCCTACACCTAGTGGATTTAAATCGAGCTTTAATGCACTATGAATTGCGGCCAATGCAGATACTATGGATGCAGTAGCTATACTGAGGTCGAGGCTAACTGGAACTTCAAAATTAAAATCCAACAACCCCCTAACTCCCTTAATCTCCGAATTTTCAAGCATACGCCTAACAGCTTCCTCTATCCAAGGCAAGTTGAGCTGCCTCTTACCATAAACCATGTTGAGCTTAACACAATTTGAAGGCTCAACTCTAGCTATACAGGAAACTCCCCTAATGAGGCTTATGCCAGCACCAGTAAACCCGCAATCCTCAATAAGCTTCGACCTCTCAAAGCTGAAGAATAGCGGGATAAATGATGGAGCAAAAGCTTTACCCGTATACTTCAAATCACTTCCCCCAAGCTAAGTTGAATGCGAGTTCAGCAGCCCGCCTAGCACCATCCATCTTCAATGCCAATTCTTGAAGTACTTTAACATTCCTCTTAACTTTTCCGCAAGTCAATAAGTAGTTTATAGAGCTCAAAACCGAGTCTACAGTGAGCTCATCGTACATCAACACTCTGGCAACACCTAAAGCTTGAGAAATCATGGCATTACTGATCCTCTCTGTATGGCCTTTAGCAGGTATAAGTAGCATTGGAACTCCATAGCATATTGCTTCCAAAATGCTCGTGTGCCCTGCGTGATTAATATTGACGTCGCAAGCCTTCAAGTACATGTAACAGTTTTCAACCCAATTTAAAACTCTAAATCTACCATCATCATAAACTACAGGTACCCCCTTAGGGTTAGATAAAGTTAAAACCACTTGATAACCACGTTCACACAAAATCCTAAAAGCATCAACTAAGATTTTAGCTAAAAACTGCTTCTCAAAGCCAACTCCACTAATCGAAGCGAAAACTACGTATGCATCCTCTTCTAACTTCAACTGTCTCCTCAACTCAAGCTTACCTGGAAGCTCCTCCGGCCTGACATCAATTATTGGCCCTATAAACTCGATTTTATCCTCAATAAACTCTATACTTTCAACATGCCTGCGGCAAATAGCGCAGCTCTTAACTAGGTCAGGAATTAGAATCCTATTTGAAAATCTCCACATATAGGCTAGTACTTGAGATATCAGCCTTTCAGAAATCGTCTTAATAAGCTTTATTGAGGGAGTCATCGGCCTAGTTCTGGGAATTATTAGAGCTATTTGATTTGTCACTAATAATGAAGGCTTCCCTAAAATTTTGGAAGCAACGATAGTCGAGAGCCTCGAGTCCGAAATTACGATGTCAGGGTTAAATCTAGAAATGAACTTCAGCTCTAAAGCAACTTGCTCCCAAAAAGTCTTGAGGTGTCTAGCTCCACGACTCATCGTCTGCTTGAAGTCGAAAGTTCCATCAGCCTTCTGAAAGTAATTTATTGGCGGAACTCGGCATACTGGAAAGTTAGCCCTCGAAATTAGGGAGACAGCTTGACCGTACGTTGAGAATAGGATTAGTGGCTTGACGTTTAATTCACTAGCTAACTTGACTATCTTCCTTGCTATGCGTAGTGACCTATTTGCATGTCCAAGTCCTAATCCGCAGGGTGCAATGTAAACTTTGACGGTCTCCATTTAAATTACCTTTAAGCACTATGCCAGTGAAGCTCCTTTTTAATAACTTCCCCTTCAGGCTCTAACTCCTCAAATATTTCTGCTTGGAATTTGTACACTCTTGTCTCCTCGTCAAGCCAGGCGTCAGGCATGAGTCCCGCCTTAATGCAGCAGTTACTCAAGAACTCTTCTGGAGTCCAATTCCACTCAACTGCAACTTGGGGCAGCAACAGCCCCTTGAATAAACCTCTCTCAACGATTAAGCCGTCAACTCCAATTCTTATTTTTGAAGGATACTCCTTTGGATGTAAGACTCTAATGAGCTCAGGTACAGTTAAAACACTGACCTCAAAAGTAACTGAGCTCAACTCTTGAAGCTCCATAGGCTTGAAGCGTGGATCTGAGGTTGCAGCACTTATGGCAGCTTCAATCGTCGCCTCTACGAGCGGCATGACTGGTAGTGGAAAGCCTATGCAGCCTCTAAGCCTCTTTGTCCTTTCACCTCCAATCATTATAATGCGATTGATGGTGACGAAAACCCCTCTCTTCTCCTTTAACTTCTCAGGCACGTCGCTTGGAGGCTTGATTTGAATTCCTCTCTTCAAGTACTCTTCAACTGCTCTTCTCGCGAGCTTGACCAGGAATTTCCCTTCTTCAAGAGTTAGAGAAGCCATGCAGCCACACCGTCCTAGACTAGTAGTTTATGCCCTTAAGAGTAATTAGGTCTTTAGGATACTTAACTTCAACTACTAAATTCACAACGTCTGCTCTATTTATCAGCTCTGGAGGCGCATACCTTCCAGTTAATACTACGTGGGTCTCGTCAGGTATTTTGGAAAGGAGCGATAGTACTTCTTCAACTGAAATCAAGTTTATAGCTGCAGCAAGATTAATCTCATCCAATATGAGTAGGAAGGGCTTCTTTTCAATAGCAATTTTCTCTGCAAATTCAAGGGCCTTCTTAGCTAATCGCTTGTCCTCCTCACTTGGCTCTTTTAAGTTAACCCAGTCCAGCCTGCCAAATTGGTAGATTTCATAATCGGGTGATAACCTGTCCCTGACTAGGTACTCTCCAATATCCTTCCTGCCCTTCATAAATTGAATTACAACTACTTTCAACCCATGCCCAATACATCTTAATGCTAAGCCTAGAGCACTAGTTGTTTTCCCAGCTCCAGTTCCAGTATAAAGGAAGACTAGCCCCATAAAGCGTCACCTAAATTCTACAGACACCCTTAGGACATGAGCCAGTGTCTTCAGGGCCCAACTCTATGACTCCTTGAGGCGTCCTCTTAGTCGGAGCTCCAATGTACAGCACCTGCTCACCCTTACTCCCATACCTGTAAACGGTAATACCCTTGCACTTCAACTTGTATGCTAGAATGAACGCTCTTTTAACATCTTCAGGTGAAGCTTCATAGCGCAAGTTTATAGTTTTAGATACAGCATTATCCGTGAACTCTTGAAATACAGCTTGCATTTTCACGTGCCAGTCCACGTCTATGTCTAATGCAGTTACGAAGATTCTCTTAATGTCTTCAGGTATGCCCTCAACATACTTTATTGAGCCAACTCTAGCTACTTCTCGCATAAGCTCATCGCTATATAGCCCCCGCTCCTTCAAGAACTCTTCAAAGACAGAGTTAACCTCAAACAAGCTTACTCCACCTAGAACCCTCCTGAAGAATGCCAAGGCGAATAGTGGTTCAATTCCACTTGAAGTCCCAGCTATTATGCTAATGGTTCCAGTTGGAGCTATAGTGGTGGTCGTCGCATTTCTAATGCCATACTTTTTAATTTTAGCTCTGAGGTCATCCCACTTCAAAGTATACTGCTTTTCCTCGTCATCAGCCTCAAACGGAAAGCGCGGAGATTCGCTATCATATATAGAGCCCTTAAATGCTGGAAAGCTACCCCTAACCCTAGCCAGATTTATAGACTCGATCTTGCTGTAGTAGTTAATGTACTCCATAATTCTCCTAGCTAAATTAAGCGCCTCCTCAGAGTCATAGGGTATTTGAAGTTTAAATAGAAGCTCAGCCCAACCCATAACACCCAAACCAATCTTCCTAGTCAAAAGCGTCTTCTCCTCAACTTGCGGCAGCGGATAGTTATTCGCGTCTATTACATTGTCCAGAAAGTGAACTGCAATTCTAACCACTTCCCTCAACTTCTTCCAATCAATCTCATACCTCCCATCCCTCCTACGCTTTACCATAAGTGAAAGATTCACTGAACCCAAATTGCAAGACTCAAAGGGCAGTAGAGGTTGTTCTCCGCAGTTGTGAACAATAAATCCATTTGCAATGAAGGAGTGAGTTAGGGGTTCTGTCACATCGTAAACTGGCTCTTCACCAACATACTCGATTTTCTTCACCGTAACCTCGAACCTGTCACGATAGGATTTAGATGGAGATCTCCTGTGAAATTCTGAAATCTTCCTCTCATCGCTAAATCCAATCTTTTCAATAAACCGTTCCCTACTATCCCTTGAAATTACAAGTTCATAATAGTCTCCACCAACGTATCTCCTTACCTTCCCTTCCGAATTAATGTATGTAAAGGCTCTCTTCCTCGACCTTTTACGCTCATAGATTTTAGCCTTTATTCCGAAGTTCAGCAATAATAATTGTACATCCTTCAGCAATCTTAGGGATGTTGAAGACAATCTTATGGATAATCCCTTCTCAGCCTTTCCTTGAACAGAGCCATCAGCAGTGAACAATCCTCTCAGAAAGCCTCTTACAGCAAATTCTGGAGCAATGAAGATACTCCATGGAACTCGCTTCTCCCTCGCCTTCCACTCTCCCACACCTAACTTCTTGAAGAACTCTATGAATGCCTTGGCGTGATATGATAGGTGATAAGTATTGTTCTTACGCTTAACTGGCTTAACAGGGCCATACCAGTTGGAGATTATCTCTCGAACCCTCTGAAGCAGGTCTAATTTTTGACCTGAGAAGGTAAATCCAACTCTGTCTTTTCTAAGCCACCCATCCCTAATGAGTAGGCCCATGACGAAGCCGAGGTCTTCAGACCACTCTTTTGGCAAGTTTAGCTTCTTCCTCTTGGTCAGGTTATTTAACTTGTCAATTTCCTCCTTTATTGGTAGTTCAGTTGAGTTGGAGAAGCATCCGCAACTTTGAATTAGCAGAGTGTCGCCCTCTTTCAATTCGCCTAGCCTCTTCCAGCCACTTGGAGTTAAGAACATGTGGTCTATAGTTGCTTTAATCTCATAACCTTCCTTCGTTACAAGCCTATAAACTGGCTTTATTCCAGTAAAGACGTACCTAATGGGCTTTGATTTTACGATGCCTTCGCTTTGGACAGCTCTTAAGTCGACGATTAATGAGGTTGAAAGTGACTTGGGATTACTTCTAGTTAAACTCTCAATTGGTATCAAACCTTTTTCAGTGACTACTAATGTATCTCCAGTTACACATGGATTAGTACTCTCTATTTCGCCGAGTTGAGGCGTTGGATTATGCTTGTTGATTCGGTCGATGAATATTAGGCCTGGATCTCCTGTTCTCCAAGCATTATAAACGATCATATCGAATAGATATTTTGCATTTATTTTGCCTTGAGGCTTACCTGTCCTCGGATTAATCAAGTTTATTTCTTTCTCCTCTTCAACAGCCTTCATAAATTCATCCGTAACTGCTACTGAGATGTTGAAGTTTGTGAGCATCCCCTCTTTAGTCTTAGCGTATACGAAGTCCATGATGTCTGGGTGGTCAACTCTCAATATTCCCATGTTAGCTCCACGCCTCTTACCTCCCTGCTTAATGACGTCGGTTGCAACGTCAAATATCCTCATGAAGCTTACCGGGCCAGATGCAACGCCCATAGTAGTTCTAACAACGTCGCCCTTCGGCCTAAGCCTTGAAAATGAGAAGCCAGTGTTATGAACTATCATGAAGCCATTCTGCCCTGCTAGATATGTTTCGGTTTCATCGACCGTTAAGTCGTACATGACAACCTTTTCAGTGCCATTCAATCTTTCAATGTGTGTAACGGGTACGGAGTGCAACATGGCATATAAAATAGCCCTTATTTTCTCAGCATCACTTAGGAATCCCTTCCTCCTGAGAGCTTCAGCTAGCTTAGTCATTAAAATTTCAAATTTAATAGCACTGATTCCATGTCCCCACATCCATCTGTGAACCCATATTTTCGCGTCTCCCAAGATCAGCGGCTTCCTGTGCAATGAAGAAATATTTATCCCCAATTTTTCTAAGAAGCCTCTAATCGCCTCAAAACTTAATTTCACACTTGGACTATATGATGACTTTCCAACTGATTTAAGCAATAGGCTTGCTTTACGCTTAATACACATCCTAGATGCGATCTCCCTAGCAAAATGTGAAAATTCAGGTGAACTCTCAACATAAATTATGTAGAGCTTCCTCTTTTCTTTAGGTCTCCTCGGCTCTCGAACCCTAAACCTTATCTTCAATCCAAGGGCGGTTAACAATAACGCTATTTTCTTCATAACACTTTGAGAAGTGCAAGCAATACTCAACCTCGCTCTATCCCTTGAAACTTCACCTTCAGCATCTATGAAGCCAGCTATAAATGACAGAACAACACTCAAAGGCGACTTAAAAATCTGCTCAGGTATCCTCCAATCGCCACCATCAATTGATACCAGATTTCTTAAGACGAAATCTACGACCCTCTTATTATACGTTTGAAATATCCACATGTCATACCTTTTCTCTTTATAAATGCAGCCAACGTCATCATTGAAGACTTCACTTAAAATGCTCTTGAGAAGTTCGAGAGGTTCTCTATCACTGTCGAAAGCTCTCACCCTATGCGGTTCAGCGCAACCGTCTCCAATCAAGTATCCAATAGCCCATGCCAGTTTTTCAGACAATTTGAAGCCGTCAATTGTTTGGTATTCATTGAAAATCCAGCTGCTTGGTTTAGATGGAAGTAATAATAAATCCCCTTCCTTAAGCTCATCAGCCCTCTTTTCTATGATCTCTCCGCTTCCAGTCACAACGATAAATGGATGCCACTCGCTCACAGTAACTTCTAAGCCGTTCCCAGTTTGGATCTTAAGTAACTTATTTCGTGGGAGAACGTA